>NZ_LDUK01000059.1:0-18414 GCF_001043575.1 Bacillus sp. LK2 | reverse complement strand
GAAGTGAAAGTGGGGGTAGTTCAAACGACAGAAGATAATGGACATAAACATCGCGTTAAGGGAGTAGATCAACCTGCACCAGGTGACAAATAAGGCTGATAAAAAAATCCTCTGTTGAAAACAGAGAGCTTTTGTTTCAATTCATTTGAAAACCTTGAATAAAAGAATATAAGGTTCTGATGCAAAAAATCTCTTAAACTTGGACATACTGATAGTACTACTCTAGAAAAGATGCGTGACCAGTATGGAAAGACTACTGTTCAATACAGCCTCTTTAATAGGCATTCCTTCTTTTCGATTTCGTTCGATTTTGTCGATTAATACAATTCCGTTCGTTACTCTCTTCCAAACTTATAATTTTCATAAAGAAAAGACACTCATATATGAGTGTCTTTTCCGATAGTTTTTTTAGCAGAAGCAAGCAGCTCCAACGATGATTAATAAAATAAACAATACAACTAATAAAGCAAATCCACCAGCAAAGCCGCCGCCACAACTACCACCAAAGCCCATAATAGTTCCTCCTTTAGATAAGAGGACAAAACACGAGGTCACTCTTGTATTTTAACGGATTCAATTTACTTTATGTTTTTACGCATGAATTGAGCAGGTCCTTTTGAAAATAAAGAAAAGACACTCTCCTTTGAGTGTCTTCTCTTCACTTGAACCATCTTGCTTTTTGTCGCGTCCATATATCATACGCATCTAATTAGTGATTCAATATACTATTTTAAGTAGGAAAGACCGTCACATAGTCATCAAGCTAAAATTTCATAGTACCCAAGAACAAAATTTTGTGCTAACTTTTATCAAAAAGGTTTATTTTTTCGTTTAGGGCGTACTACATAAACATAGCTTGACAGCGATGGATAATTTTGAATTCTTAAGTTGATGGTAATGTGGTGCTACCCAAGAAGTGCCTCAAGAATTATTATTTTGAGTTCTTGTTACTTGATTGTACCCATTCCACTAATTTTAACATGTACATTAACTTTAACATCAGCCTTCGATAATGCTTTTCCCCATTGCTTTTGGACTCTTTTCCAATCCTTATATGTATACGCTCGTGCATACACCCCAAATCCTATAGGGTCAATTTCTGCTTTTTGTATTTTCTTTATGAAACGTTCTAAATCCCTTTTCAACTGCTTTTCAATGCTTTTTTCTAATCTCTCCTCATTATTCCTAACATTAAAAGGAAACAGTCGTTCTGAAATTACAATTCTCATATGTACATTCATATTAAACAAAAAATGATTTTTATATTGTACGCTTGTTTTTACTTTGGTACCTTGAGCACTAAAACTTAACCAATGTTTTTCTTTGCTTTCAGATTGTAGCGGTACGGCAATAGTAAATGGAAATTCTCCCTTTATGTTATTTTGTAAAGTGCTTAATAATAAATTTTCTTTTGGTGTAATAGTTAGCTTATATCTATTCTTTTCATCAAGTAATGCTGTACCCGTCAACTTTATATCGTTATTCTTTTTAAGTGCACTTATACTCGCTGTCATTCCTTTTTCTCTTGTTTGGTTATGAAAATCTTGAAGAGTCGTCTGTACAGTAATATTTCTTCTATGTCCAGTATCAATTAATTTTGCCAAATATATAGGAAGACGAGGTTTATTTTTGGGAGCAGAATAAATTATGTCTGAAACAGGTCCATCCACAGCAACAATTCTTGTAGTAACCGTGTTTTTGGGATCTCGATAAAAAGGATCTAAATAATCCACCCACTTCTTATGTTTTAAAAGTCGCTTACCAATCAAAATAAGTTGTGTCTTGCTTCCTGATGTCAAAGCCATAACCATGGTATCAAATTTTTCGCGAGAGTTTCGCACTGTAACAGATTTCACACCATATTGTTCTTCTTTAATCTTAGCTTCTTTATTGAAAACAGGACTGGATAAGTATACTTTCAAGTTATCGTTTTCGTCCAAATCTAAACCCAGTATAAGAGTGAGTGTAACATCTTCTACATTCATTTGGTCTAAGTTTAAACACCCTGTGAGCAATAGTAGCGGAATTAAAACACTACATAATATTTTTTGCTTCAATGTGCTTCCCTCCGAAAGTATTTTTTGTGGATTAAGTTATATATCCATAAAAATACAGGGAATAAGAAAGCTAATACAAGTCCAGCTTTCGATGTGAGTTTTTGAAATAGTTCAGATTCATTCCATGAGGGATGGATCCAAAACGTTACGATAATTACTGCCAATAATAAAATAGCTACATGAGAAGTATGATCTTGTTTTCCAATTAGTTGACTAGAACAAAATGTAGCACAGTATACACAAGGAATCCATGCAGTAGAGACGACAATTAAGTAAATAGCTAATAAAATCATATCAAACCGTTCTAAAAAACGAAATTCAATAACTTTAAGCAAGTTTAGTACGGGTTGATTAAACTCTAAAATTGCATCTGGACTGAAGTATAAAAAGCAAATAACTATAGTAAATAGATAAAATACAAATGTTATGGTATTTGCTATAAGAATGCCTTGCATTGCATATTGCTTTTTTTGCAAAAAAGGATAAAGAAAAAATGCGATTTCAAATCCTATAAAGGAAAAGATAGTAGAAGGAACAGCCGAAAAGATTGGTTTCCAACCCTCCTTTAATAATGGAAGAAAGTGTAACCAATTGCTATTCTCTAATGGTATGAAGAAAAAAAATGGAATCCACATTGTCATATAAAAGCATAATTCACAGTATCGACCTACTATCCGAACACCATTGCGTGCAACCAGAAAGGTTGGAATAGAGAACAAAAACAAAATAATATAGTCGGCTGTTTTTGGAAGAAGCCAGCCCTTAATGTAAAGCATGCCATTAATTAAAACTGTCCATACGTAAAAAGCAAAATATATCATATAAAGAATAATTACCATGGTAGCAATGATTTTCCCAAAAAGTCGAATAAGAATTTCATATAAGGTATCATTTGGATAGTGTTTGGCTGTTTGAATTAGCAAAATGCTGGCGATCATAGCGCAAAACCAGCCAATAAATAGTGCTATCCAGCTATCTGTGCCAGCTTTTTCTGCAAGTACCCTTGGAAGGGATAGGATTCCAGTTCCTACTTGTGAGGCATTAATAATAAAGATATATTGCATGACAGTGATGTCATTATATGCATATTTTTTCATGTTTTCACCCTTTATCAGGATTAGTTTCTTTGTGATTCTTTGTAATATTTTTAGATTTTCTCTTCATTGACCACAAAGGAAAGCGAACAAATGTGTCCTTCATACCTGAAATGCGAAAAGGTGACAAAGGACTACCATAAGGAGTACCTAAGGACTCTAAACTTATAAGATGTGCAATTATAGTCATCCAGCCGATAATAATTCCTACAATTCCAAATAAAGCAGCTAATAACATCATAGGAAAACGCAATAATCTTATTGCCAAACCCATTTCATAATTAGGAATAATAGAAGAAGCTATAGTTGTAACAGCAACAATAATAATCATGATATTACTCACAATCCCTGCTTGAACAGCAGCTTGTCCAATCACAATACCTCCAACAATCCCTACGGTCTGGCTAATGGGAGTGGGTAAACGAAGGGCAGCCTCTCTCATCATTTCTAAGGTAATCTCCATGAGTAAAGCTTCCATCACCGGAAGAAACGGAACGCGTTCTCTTGATTCTGCAATTGATAAATAGAGCTGTACAGGAATAACTTCATAATTAAATGAAATAAACGCTACATATGTTGCAGGTAACAATAAGGCAATAAAAAAACCTATAAAACGTAGTATTCGAACAGCGGAAGATACTAACCAACGTGTGTCGTAGTCATCTACCCCTTGAAAGAAAGAAATGAAATTTATAGGGGCAATTAAAACACTTGGACTTCGATCCACAACAATGCCGAATCTCCCCTGAAGGATGTGAGATACAGTAGCATCTGGCCTTTCGGTCAAGAGAAATTGTGGAAAGGGTGAATATGGATTATCTTCAATAAATTCAATTATTTCACCAGTATTTATAACCGTGTCCACCTCAATATTTTGAATTCTAGTTTCCAATTCCTTAAGTACATCTTTAGAAGCTACATCTCTTAAATATAAAATAGATACTTTGGTCTTGCCTCTACTACCAATTAAAACCTCTTTTAATACTAATTCTCTATTAGGAATATACCTTCGTATTAAAGCTATATTTTGACTAGATGTTTCTACAAATCCTTGATGAGTCCCTTTTAGCGAGATTTCATTTTTAGGTTCTGTTATATCTCTTTGTGGCCACCCTTTTGTATTTAGTTGATATCCTGTGTCTAGACCGTGAACTAATAAAATGCTATCCCCTTGAAAAATAGCATTTTCGACTTGATTCCAAGTATTAATTGTTTGAACTTCTCCTATTGTGACAGGGAGACCATTACTAATATCAAACGGTTTATACATCAAAGGGGACAGTATATTATTATGAATAGATTGTGTATCTGTTAATCCGGATAAGTATATTAGAGCGGCTTCTGATTTATTTACTAGTTGAAATTGGCGAATTACCAGATCAGGGGCTTGTTGAAAAAGTATTTGAAGATTATTTATGTTTTGGAATAAGTCACAGTTAATGTTATGATTTTCTACATTTTCTTTCTGTATATTTGAATTTCTGTTGCCTTGATCATTTATAGAATAACGTCCTTGTTTTAAAAATTTAAAAATAGGAAACACAACATAGACTCCCCTCGAAAAGACTTTTCAATATGTTTATTGTGTATATTTTATAGGGATTTATTCCACTATTTACTGCAGTAGCAATTTTTTGCTAACGCAGAAAGCCAATTCTAATCACGACTACTCACTGGGATATACTCTTCACTTTCCTTGAGGCGGGAGTTTTCTTGGCTAGAATGATAAAGGGGACATATTTCCTTATGCCTTGCACTGTTTACATAAATTTCATCTGTAAGGGTGTAAAGTATCTTCGATATTCATTCACCATACAAAAAGCCCCACAAGCATAGCACTTAACAAAGAAACAGCTATTCCACTAACAAGAAGCTTCCAAACATTCTTACCGATAATTGATGATTTTTCTTCGCCAAATAATGAATTGTAAGTTCCATAAATCATACCCACTGTACTAAAGTTTGCAAAAGAGGCTAGAAATGTTGTTGCAACTGCAATAGTATGCGGATGTAAAGTGTTTAGGTGTGATTTTAAATCCATCATTGCTACAAATTCATTAGTTGTTATTTTTATTCCCATTAATTCAGCTACATACATAGCATCAGTTCCTGATAAACCGAGTAAAAAAGCAAAGGGACTAAAGATAATAGAGAAGATTTTTTGAATTGTTAAACCAGCTACAAAAAAGCTTAAAATACCATTCAAACATGCTGTTAATGCTACATATCCAATTACCATTGCTAAAATAACAATAACCATATTCATCCCAACTAACATACTGTTTGAAATGGTAGAGAAAAAATCTTTCTTTTCTTTTTTTGAAGGTGAATAAACAATATCTTCTTCTTTAGTGATTTCTATAGGATTTAAAACATTGGCTAAAATTAATGCGTTTATACAGTTTAAAGGAATCGCGCTAAAAATATATGTTGCTGGAACCATTGATAGGTAAGCACCAAGAATGGAACCGCTGACGCTACTCATACTCATAATTCCAAAGGTTAACAAACGATTTTCTTTTAAAACAGATAATTGATCTCGAACAACAGCAAGTGCTTCTGTGTTTCCTAAAAACATCATTTGAATGGAAAAGAAACTTTCTAATTTTGGTAAACGAGAAATTTTTGAAATGATTGCACCTACTTTATCAATAATCCAAGTTAAGATTCCAAAATAAGAAAGAATATCAAAAAAAGTGATAACAAAAATGATAGGAAGTAATGCGCTAAAGAAGAAGTCAATTGTTTGATTTTCCATAGCTGAAGGAAATGCAAATCGAATACCTTCATCCGCACATGATATTAGCCAAGAGAAAAAAGATGCAATTTTATTAATTATGATACTTCCCAATTTAGTGCCTAACATAAACCATGTAATAAGAAGTTCAAATATTATCAGAACTATGATTGGTTTCCATTTTATTTTTCTTCTATTAGGCGAACATAAGAAAACTAATAATAATACAATGAAAATCCCTATAATATTAAATATCAAATTCATGTCAACAACTCCTTTAGGTCTATTATTTGTATATAAAAAAGCTCTTATTCTTCACACTGTGGCTAATAACCAGAAAGTATGAAAAATAGGCGAGGATTATTTTTCGGGGTATTGTTAATTTACAAAAAAATATTAAAAATGAGAGAAAAGAAGGCAGAAACGTATTCAATTGACTTCAGCATTAAAAAGAGAACTACGTCGGTAAATTGAAGAAAGAGATGAAAATGAATATTTAATTAAAAGTCGTGAAGAAAAGAATAAGTCGAATGGGCGCAGTATGGCATATAAGATGGATTTTGAGAGTTTTATGATCAAAACTTTGAAAAACGATCAGATATAGAAACAAAAGCTATTGTGAAATGGTTTGCTGTGTGTTGGAATCCAGCAGGCGTTTCACATGAATTGAAAACACTACTGAGTGTAATACAAATATCAGCTTCTATTCTGCAAGATGGTATTGCGCCTGAAATGAATCAATTTTATTGGGAAACATTAGAGAGAAATAGAGAAAAAGAATGTGCTGATAGATGAAAAGCTCAATATGGCTAAGTATCAATCGGGTACGTATCAAATACAAATGGAACAAGTAAATATAGGTGATTTGATTTAATGTGATTATTTTGTAGTATTTTTTTCGTTTTTAAATCATGAATTAATTTTTCTAAATCATTACTCCATACTTTTTTGCACCAGAACCATAAAATTGAATATAAACGTTTGTAAGCCTGTGTATGTTTCTTTGCATTTTCCTGCACTTTGGTATTGTAAAAAAAAAAATCGACACAACACTGTAAAATCTGGTAAAAAAATAATGAAAATATAAGAATAATAGGGTAAACTAATCAATGGATTAGTATGTAAACACACTAGTTTACAGTCGATTGACGTTGATGTATTTGGAGGAATAGTTTATGAACAACAACACAATAAATGAATCAGTTGAAGAAATTGATAAAAAACGGGTGAGATCAAGCAAACGTTTTACAAATTGGAAGCTTATCGCAGCGGGTGGCGGTATAATTGCACTTCTCATTGGGGGAATGAGTTATTATCAGGCAACCCACTTCAATTCAAATGTCACGATTAATGACATAAAAGTCGATGGTTTGACCGCTGATCAGGCAATACAGAAATTAAATACATCTGGACTAGCAAACAAAGTCTATGTCGGTCAACAACAAATTTTAGATGAAAAAGATACGCAAATGGAGCTTACGGAAAAAGAGCTGTCTCAAGTTAAGAAACTATTAAAAAGCCAGTGGACATTTTTCCCTTCCTCAAAGGAAACAAATTATTCACTGCTACCGGAAAAGGCGGATCAATATCGTAGCGAAACGATGAAAAAGCTTGTAGAAGAAAAGCTCGTCTCTATGAATAAAAAATTAAAAGCGCCTCAAGATGCTATGGCGAAGCTCGAACAAGGAAAAATTGTTATCTCGAAAAGCGTCGACGGTAAACAGTATGACGTTACTAGCTTATTGAAAGATTACGACAAGCAGAAGTATAAAAGCGAAATTCATCTGAAGTCTGCATACATACAGCCTATTAAAGAAGACAATCCGATTGTCAAAAAAGAGGAGCAAGCACTACAGGAACTTCTTCAACAGTCCGTTGATTATAAGGTACAGAATGAAGTTTATTCTTTAAAAGCGAAAGATTTAATTCAAAATGCCTCTATGTCAAAGGATATGAAAGTTACAATCGATGCGAGCGACATTAAGAATAAGATTGCTGAAATTAATAATGCTAAATCAACATTAAATAAAGACTTCTCATTTAAAACCCATTCTGGTTCGGTCATATCAGTAAAAGGACAAGGCTATGGCTGGGCACTAGATGTTGAAAAAGAAACAAAGCAAGTTCAACAAGCCTTTGAAAAAGGCGAAAAATCGCTTTCTGCTTCTAATATTCATGGAAATGGCTGGGATAAAGAAGGCATCGGTTATGAAACAACATCGAATAATGGCATCGGAGACACGTATGCGGAAGTTTCAATTGCAGAGCAACAAATTTGGATTTACAAAGATGGGAATTTAGCAGTCACAACAAATGTAGTAACTGGTAAACATAGCACGGGTGAAGATACATCACCAGGTGTGTGGTACGTCCTTTATAAACGATCACCATACACACTCAAAGGCAGTGCAGTAGGTAAACCTGATTATTCCGTTAAAGTAGATTACTGGGCTCCGTTCACAAATAGCGGCCAAGGGTTCCACGATGCCGGATGGCGAACAAACTGGGCAAATAATGCCTATTTAACGGGGGGATCGGGCGGATGTGTTAACCTTTCTCCTAGTATTGCAAAAACTGTGTATGATAATTTAAGCACTAATGAACCGGTTATCGTGTACTAGTAAATAGCAACCTCGCGTGAAGCGATGTATATATCAAGAACTTAAATTTATAAAAAAAGCAGGAAATCGCGAGTGATTTTCTGCTTTTTTTATTATTTATACTATGCACTTCTCGTGTGCGGGGTGGAAAAACAGTTATATACGTTAACGTTAATACATAAAGGCATATAATCATAATTTCATGACTTGTAAAAAAAGAGCATTACGTGGTGAGGTGTTAAAAAAAATATCCTAATAGGGGGACCACCATATCACCATCAAGCTAAGATTTTTAATTACCCCCAGAACGAAAATTTTATGCATCGTTGACTACTGATAATGAGACGTTATGTCAACCGAACATGTATAGGATATACACTGTTCCTTATTCAACTAAATGGCAGGTTAGTTGAAGTGTATTTTGGTTAATATAGGAATTTTTTGGATGCCCCTAGAATATAAAAAATATAGATTGTACTATAGGAGGTATATAATGAAACAAAACATTTATGATAATCCGTTTTTCTTTAAAAAGTATAAGTCATTACGTGAAACTGGATTTACCTTTAATGATTTTGTTGAACAGCCAGCAATTAAATCTATAATTGCTAATCTTACAGATAAGTCTGTATTAGATTTGGGATGTGGAACTGGTCATTTTTCTATGTACTGTGTAGAAAATGGTGCCTCGAAAGTTATAGGAGTGGACATCTCAAGAAATATGATTGAACAAGCTGAAATGTATAACAAAAACGAAAAAATAGATTATATGTGTGTACCAATAGAAGAACTTAATTTGCCAAATCAAAAATTCGACTTAATAACAAGTTCTCTAGTTATACATTACATAGAAGATTACTCACATCTAATTAAGAAAATAAGAGGTCTGTTAAAAAATGATGGTGAATTTATCTTTTCAACAGAACATCCAATAGTAACAGCTCGAAAGGAAATGAATAATTGGTTTAAGGATAATAATGGAAACGGATTGCATTGGGCATTAGATAATTACCAAGAAGAAGGAAAAAGGGAGGAACATTGGTGGATAGATGGTGTTGTTAAATATCACAGAACAATTTCAACATTAATTAATACTCTTATAGACAACGGTCTTGTAATTGAGAAAATTATTGAGCCAGAGTCAACTCCAACAGGATTAGAAAAAATGCCAGAATTAATAAATGAAAAACGGAGACCATCTTCTATTATCATTAAATCAAGAAAATATTGAGATTGAACCCTCGTTGATTAACTACTGGCTTTATTTTAAAAAAAGAGTAAAATCTTTTTCTAATTTTAAAAATAAGATTGTGAAGAAATACACTTAAAGTAACGGGTGCTTTAAGTGAGCAAGAAACTAAAAACTTTTAACTTCCGCTTTCGAGAATTATGTAAATGAGCTGCCTATATAGGCAGTTTATTATATTTTTTGCTTAGCGTAGTTTTTTCCGAAATGCTGGCGGGGGTACCCTTATATAGGGCTTTTTCTTTTTTCTCAATAAACAATACCACTTAACATGGTAAAATAATATTTGGATGGGGGTCCAATACATATTATTAAAATTAAGATGGTTCAAGTCGGAGGAAGGCACCTTAGGGTGTCTTTTCTTTGTTTTCAAAAGGACCTGCTCAATTCATGCGTAAAAACATAAAGTAAATTGAATCCATTAAAATACATGAGTGACCCCTAGTTTTCCCCTCTTATCTAAAGGAGGAACTATTATGGGATTTGGTGGTAGTTGTAGTAGTTGTGGCGGTGGCTTTGCTTTATTAGTTGTATTATTTATTTTATTAATCATAGTTGGAGCGAGCTGCTTCTGCTAAAAAAACTATCAGAAAAGACACTCTTATATGAGTGTCTTTTCTTTATGGGGTACTTTAAAATCTTAGCTTGATAGCGATGTGGTGCTTCCCCTATAATAAGATAAGTTAAAAATAGTGATATATCGCTTAACATTAAATATTTCTTTTAAAGTAGAAATATAAAGATAAAATTATGCTTGTAAAAAAATAAAACCAGATAAAACTACCATCCTTCCCTTATCTTATCTAGGGGATCCCAAATTGACCAAGTCGCCTCTAGTAAGTTTTCTTCATTATCTCTGAAATAAAAATATTTAGCTTCCCCTTGCCCTAATACCTTAATATCTTCAACTTCAATTCCCTTTTCTTTTAGCTGATTATGGGTATATTCAATATCTTCACAATTTAATGCAATCACAGGAAATACTTTTTCATTTCTTATTATTTCTAAAGGATTGTTGTTCTCTGTTTGGATCAATAAAGTCGCAATTGCATTTTTATGAGGATAATGTAAAACTGCGATATATGATCCACGGTCTTCAAATTTATTAATCAATTTAAGACCTAGATTTTGAGTATACCATTTAATAGACGTATCAATATTTGTAGTTGGAATATAATTATGTCCTATCCGTGTGAATAAAAACTGTTTTAACATTCATCTCTACAACCTTTCTTAATTTTCTGAATAAAAATATTATAACGCATACGTTCTTTAAAGTTAATTTTAATGGACAGGGCTCATCATACATGCCTATTAACTTAAGAAATTTTAATACCCTCAAATAAAAAAGGCATTATCCTTTCGCAATCTCAGTTTACTCTCACTCTTAAGTTGATAGCGATGCGGCGGTACCCTATTGCCATTAACCTATTTTATGGTTTTCGTTTCTATTTACTTATATTTTCATTGTTACTGAACCCTACTTCATTAGAAGTTTGTTTATATCCAAGGTTGCCTCGTGTGAAAATAAGAATAAGCAAAGCAACAAAGCCCAATCCTATTCCTACAAATAAATCCGAATTCTTTAAAACAGGGTTGATGGAATGAGCTTGTACCAAGCTAAACGTATTTACACTCGCATGAACTAGCATGACAATAAATAAGTTACCGCGATGGGAGTTATAGACCCAAGTAAGAATGATTGAGATCGGCAAACACAGCAAAATAAAAATTGGCAAATGAATATATAGGATAGAAAGGTCAGAACCCGGTCCACCCCTTTGTGCAACCGTTAAGAAATGTGGAAGATGCCAAAAAGCCCACAAAACACTAAGTAGTAATGTAGCTTTTAACGGTCCAAACTTCGATTGTAACCGAGGCAGAGCGAAACCGCGCCATCCGATTTCCTCAGGTAAAGGCCCACCGAGAAAGAAAATAGCTACGAGAGAGATGAGATAGGTTACAAAAAATTTAGAAGTAAGGTCATGGAAAGTAGGTATCCCTCCATTTAATATCAGCATACCCAGAAACATTGCAGCAGGGATAACAATGAGAGTAAACAAGTACCACTTCAAACCGACCTTAATAGATATGATGCTTTTTCTAACTTTTTTCCATGACTCTTTGCCTTCAAGAGCTCGAATCATGATATATGCCGCTAACATAGGGCCTACAAATGCATTGGCAAAAAAGAAAATATCAAACGCTTTTGTTTTAGGGAAAATACCCCATTGGGATAAGATAAATGGAATTAATACAACCCACGAGAATAAATATGCCATTACAAAAAATGAAGTTAACGGATAGGATTCCAAATACCCTCTCAGACCTGTTGATGAGTTTTTTGCTTTTGTTAAATGCTTCAACATAGCCACCCCCTCAATTATAAAATACTGCGATATGTGCTAATTCTACATGTTTTCATAAAGAACCTTTTTGAGGTAATAAAGTTAAGGTTTTTGTAAGAAAGGAGCGATACGTTACCAAAGAAATATAGAAATTTCTATAACAGTTTCCTTCATTTCTTTGTCTACCTTGAGTGCACCTGGGGGGTAGCATCACATTGCTATCAAGTTAAAAAATCTGTTGTTCTCCAAAACGATAAAAAATAAACTTCGGTGCTATAAAAACACAAAATTTCCATTTAGGGGGTACTTTAAAATTTTAGCTTGATGGGCATGGGATAGCACCAACAAAACACGAATTCCGTACACTAAACAAATTCCGACATAAAATAAGCCGTTAAAAAGAATATTGTTCGACTAAATGGCATTGTAGAAGAATTAAATAGTAATTGTATAAAGATTTGAATATTATACATTGAAAATAACAACTAACTTTCCGGAGGTGAACCCATATGAATAAGTATAGTGTTTTTTCACTTGCCACTTTGGTAATCTTCAGTGTTTTATTTTATACAATGTTTAGTGGTGTGTTGTTGAGATTAGGCAAACCATTAATTTTTTCAATGTTTCTGTTCCCATTATTAGGGATTTTTTCGGGATTGAAAGCCAAAAAGGGCTTAATGAAATGGCTACTTATAATACTTAATTTTATTGCAATTTGTATAATCGGGTATATTTTATTACTTGCTTACGGTATTGCTGAAAACTAATTAAAATAAAAGTGAATAAGTCGTGGTTAACAAAAGAATATGATAAAAAGAAAAATAGGATAAAATTCAACTTCCGCAATCGATAATTATGTAAATCAACGTGGTTATCGAGTCGGAGGACGGCACCTTAGAGTGTCTTTTTTTTTCTTAAAAGGGTCTTGCCACATGCACATCAAGCTAAGATTTTGAAATATCCCCAAAACGAAAATTTCATCTTTTCATAGTTGTCCGTAGGAATTTAGTTCATTTTTTTGTTTTGGGTATTTGCTTTTCTTAGCTTGATGGTGATGGGGCTGTCCCCCCTAAAAGAATCGAAACAAAAAGTAAAAGCGCTTGCATAATTAAAAATCTGAGTTATAATACTTGTATACAAGTATACTTGATTAACATGAGGTGAAGTTATGACGGAATCAATTGGATTTCTTTATCCTGAAAAATGGCTTTCAAAAGCTTCTGCAGGTGATCGTGTTGCGAGCGAACTGAGAATGCGCATTATTGTAGGTGGAATTGAAAGCGGTACCATCCTATCTGAAAATAAATTAGCTGCCGATTTTTCTGTAAGTCGGTCACCCGTTCGTGAAGCATTAAAAGTACTAGCTTCTGAAAATATTATTCGCTTAGAAAGAATGGGCGCAGTTGTCATTGGTTTAACCGAAAAAGAAATCGAAGAAATATATGATGTTCGTTTACTTATAGAAACGTTTATCTTTGAGCGACTTGTAAAGATGGACACAAATGATTTAGTAAGAGAACTAAATAAAATAATGGAAATGATGAAAATCGCCATTAAATATCATGATGCTGATGAGTTTTCTTATCAAGATCTCTTATTCCATGAAACGATTATTCGCACCATTGAGCATTCCTACATCCTGATGATTTGGAATAATTTAAAGCCTGTTATGGAAAGCTTAATCCTTTTATCAATGCGTACCCGTTTCAAGGAAAAGTACGAAGACTTTGAACGGGTTATTAAAAATCATGAGCTTTATATAAAAGCAATCGAATCAAAAGATCGAGCCCTCATGATCGAGGCCTTACATCAAAACTTTGATGATGTTCAAGGGAAAGTTGAAGACCTCTGGATGTCACAACAAATGTTATCTAAAGGAGTAGAGCAAGGACATGAGTAGCTATATGTTAGGTATAGATATCGGTACAACAAGTACGAAAGCAGTTTTATTCACTGAAAAAGGCGAAGTCATCCAAACCGAGAATATTGGTTACCCACTTCGCACACCAGATATATCCACAGCGGAACAAGATCCAGAAGAGATTTTCCAAGCTGTTTTGCAAGCGATATCAAATATAACGAAATATCATTCAGATAAAAAACCATCGTTTATTTCATTTAGCAGTGCTATGCATAGTGTCATTGCCATGGATGAAAATGATCAGCCGCTGACACCTTGTATCACTTGGGCAGATAATCGCAGTGAGGCATGGGCACATAAAATCAAAGATGAACTGAATGGCCATGAAGTTTATAGACGAACAGGAACGCCTATTCACCCGATGTCGCCATTAAGTAAAATTACATGGATTGTGAATGACCATCCTGAAATCGCTGTTAGAACGAAAAAATATATCGGAATCAAAGAATATATCTTTAAACAATTCTTTGATCAATATGTTGTCGATCATTCCATCGCTTCATGCATGGGTATGATGAATTTAAAAACACTAGATTGGGATGAGGAAGCTTTAAAAATTGCTGGTGTAACACCTGATCAATTATCTGAACTCGTACCAACTACCAAAATATTTAGCAACTGCAATCCAGATTTAGCCCAAAAGATTGGTATCGATCCACAAACACCGTTTGTCATTGGTGCCAGTGATGGAGTGCTTTCTAATCTAGGTGTGAATGCAATTCGAAAAGGCGAGATTGCGGTCACAATTGGGACAAGTGGTGCTATTCGAACCATCATTGACAAGCCGCAAACAGATAAAAAAGGAAGAATATTCTGTTATGCCTTAACGGAAAAGCATTGGGTAATTGGTGGACCGGTAAACAATGGTGGAATGGTCCTTCGCTGGATTCGTGATGAACTTGCTTCATCAGAAGTAGAAACTGCGAAAAGACTAGGAATTGATCCATACGATGTATTAACTAAAATAGCTGAACGCGTGAGACCTGGTGCAGACGGATTATTATTCCATCCATACCTCGCAGGTGAACGTGCACCATTATGGAATCCAGATGTACGTGGCTCCTTCTTCGGTTTAACGATGTCACATAAGAAGGAACATATGATTCGTGCAGCTTTAGAAGGCGTTATATATAATTTATACACTGTATTTTTAGCATTAACCGAATGCATGGATGGTCCTGTAACCCGTATTCAAGCAACAGGCGGCTTCGCAAGGTCTGACGTTTGGCGACAAATGATGTCCGATATTTTCGCATCTGAAGTCGTTGTTCCAAAGAGCTACGAAAGCTCCTGTCTAGGTGCATGTATATTAGGTCTCTATGCCACAGGAAAAATTGATTCTTTTGAAATCGTTTCCGAAATGGTTGGCAGCACCTACAAACATACACCGAAAGAAGAAGCAACAAAAGAATACAGACAATTACTGCCGATATTTATTAACCTATCAAGGGCGCTAGAAGACGATTATACACGGATTGCAAATTATCAAAGAAATTTAATAAAGTAAAACTTTCATCAGTAATCCCCCACTCCTCGCTTCTATCTAAATCTTGAGGTGGGGGGCCTTACTGCCCACGAATAGCGGGATAAATACAAATACAGCTAATATTAGGGGGGAACTACGATGCCATTAGTCATTGTAGCAATTGGGATTTTAGCATTACTTTTACTGATAATGCGCTTTAAATTAAATACCTTTATTTCATTAATCATTGTATCGTTCGGCGTTGCTTTAGCACTTGGAATGCCGCCAGAAAAAATTTATAAAACCATTGAAGCAGGATTAGGCGGAACACTTGGTCATTTAGCACTCGTTTTTGGACTTGGTGCGATGTTAGGTAAGTTGCTTTCAGATTCTGGGGGCGCACAACGCATTGCCATGACCCTTGTGAAAAAATTCGGTGAAAAGAACATTCAATGGGCTGTTGTGACTGCCTCATTTATTATCGGTATTGCATTATTTTTTGAAGTAGGATTAGTATTATTAATTCCGATTGTATTTGCTATTTCAAGAGAATTAAAAGTTTCTATCTTATATCTCGGTATTCCGATGGCAGCAGCTTTATCTGTAACACACGGATTTTTACCGCCACACCCAGGACCAACCGCTATCGCAGGTGAATTGCATGCAAACATCGGTGAAGTATTACTTTACGGTTTTATGATAGCGGTTCCAACAGTTATTTTAGCTGGACCTGTATTTACTAAAATTGCAAAAAAACTAGTACCTGAAGCATTCACAAAAACTGGTAATATTAAATCTTTAGGCGAGCAGAAAGTATTTAAACTTGAAGAAACTCCTGGCTTTGGAATCAGTGTTTTTACCGCTTTACTGCCTGTTATTTTAATGGCAATCGCTACAATTATTACTTTGCTGCAAAAGACAATGGGATTTAAAGATAATAGTTTACTAGCGGCGATCCAGTTTATTGGGAATGCGGATACTGCCATGTTGATATCCTTATTAGTTGCGATCTATACAATGGGATTGGCAAGAAATATTCCAATCAAAAACGTGATGGAATCTTGTACAACAGCGATCTCAAATATTGGGATGATGCTCTTAATTATTGGCGGAGGCGGAGCCTTCAAACAAGTATTAATTGATGGCGGCGTTGGTAACTATGTAGCCGAATTATTCAAAGGAACTTCATTATCACCGATCTTGCTCGCGTGGATTATCGCTGCCATCTTACGTATTTCATTAGGGTCTGCTACGGTTGCTTCATTAACAACTGTCGGTTTAGTGATCCCGATGTTAGGTCATTCTGATGTTAACCTTGCTTTAGTTGTCCTTGCAACAGGAGCTGGTAGTGTAATTGCTTCACACGTGAACGATGCTGGTTTCTGGATGTTCAAAGAGTACTTTGGTTTAAGCATGAAAGAAACATTTGCAACATGGACCTTACTTGAGACTATCGTTTCCGTAGCCGGATTAGGATTTACTTTATTACTAAGCTTATTTGTATAGATCTTTCTAGACAGTAAAAGGGGTACGGAAACGATTCAAAGAATAACCCGCCACATCTGAAATTTTTTCCAATTAAACTTTTGGGATAAGTCATATGGGGTACTCTTTCTTTAGGAAAATTGGCAAATAGTCTAGCGTCCCAATTAAGTACACTTTACTGGGATGAATTTAAAATGTATATCGTTAAAAAACAATTTAAATAGAGTATTTCTGGTTTGGAAAAGTAAAAAATATACAAAAATTCTATTTTTTACAGATGCGGCGGGTCAATGTCCGTACCGTATGCCAATGAGAGAACGAATTGCTGATGAAACGCGTCCAGCGTATTTTGCAGCGCGCGATGATGGATTAGTAGTGTTTTAGGCACGATCCCGAATACAGTTGGTGCAGAATTGAATCTGAAGCCCGGAGGGGTTATTACGAAAATAAACGGCGTGATTCCTAAAAGTACAGAGGAGTTTTATGGCGCGCTGCAGTCCAAGACGACAGGGGCATTTTGTAAGTTAGAAGCACTTGATACAAAAGGTGAGCTTCGCCTTGCTCAAACAGCGCTATATGCAGGTGGATATAATGAATTAGGTATTGTGTTTGTAGAGTAAGATCATAAGTGGGATACGGAAGCTTCTCTTTATTTTTTAACTTGATGGTGATGTGCCGTGTCCCTATGATCTTTTGCACGCATTTTGAAATGAATAAGATGGATTATTTGATTAAAGTGTTACTTTAGGTATATATACTATAATATAGAGTAACATGCATAGAAAGGAACGATGAAATATGGCAAAGTTACAAATTGGAGTTGTTGGTGTGGGCGTTATGGGAAAAAGCCTCGCACTTAACTTTGAGAGCAAAGGGTATTCTGTTGCCCTATATGATATTTCAAAGGAAAAAGTAAATGAAATCATTGAGGAGAACCGTGGTAAAAACTTAGTTGGTACTCATATGGTTGAAGAGTTTGTTAACTCACTTGAATCACCTAGAAAGATTTTATTAATGGTTAATGCAGGGGAAATTACAGATAAGGCGATTGATTCTCTGCTTCCTCACCTCGATAAAGGTGATATTTTAATTGACGGCGGTAATACACACTTTGTCGATACAATGCGCCGAAACAAGCGTCTTGCTGAAGAAGGAATCGATTTCATCGGTGCAGGTGTGTCAGGCGGAGAAGAGGGTGCATTGAAGGGACCGTCTATTATGCCGGGCGGACAGAAAGATGCATATGAAAAAGTGAAGGATATGCTTGAAAATATCTCTGCAAAAGTGAATGAGGATCCTTGCTGTTCTTACATCGGACCTAATGGGGCAGGCCACTATGTAAAGATGGTTCACAACGGTATTGAATATGGAGATATGCAATTAATTTGTGAAGCATATTTCTTCTTGAAACAAACACTTGATTTGACTGCAGAAGAGTTTCATGAAATATTTGCTGAATGG
>NZ_LDUK01000058.1:0-16572 GCF_001043575.1 Bacillus sp. LK2 | reverse complement strand
AATCCTTAAGTTGATGGATGTGGGATAGTACCACATCGCCATCAAACGGTTCTGGTGCAAAAATAAAATAAAAGAGAATAAAGCGCATATATTCCTAATGGAATCGTATCTTATGCTGCAAGTCCAAACAATTGATAGATAAATTCTTTCTGATTTTGGACAGACTGGTCTCGTAAATCAATCTGTTCTTTTTAATCATATGCATGGCTTCTACTCCAGAAAGAATGAATGTAGCTGTGTCAAAACATTTGAACCCTAGCATAGAACGGATTCGCTTCTTTATAAAGCGATGATCTTGTTCTACTATGTTATTCAAGTACTTTTGTTGTCTAAGTTGCATACCATCAGGTATGTTTTTTTCTTTTTTCAGCTGTTCAATTGCTATAGGATAAGCTGGATTCTTATCGACTGTTATAACACGAGGCTTTGAAACATGAAAAGACCGCAAAGCCTTCTTGAAAAAGCGCTTTGCAGCCTTTTGGTCTCTTGTTTTGCTTAGGAGAAAATCGATTGTGTGTCCCCTCGAATCAACAGCACGATACAGGTACATCCATTGCCCTTTTACTTTGATATATGTTTCATCGACTCTCCAAGAGTCATTTGTTTGAGGTAACGTCGGATTCGTTTGTCCAATTCAGGACCATACTGATGAACCCAACGCATAATCGTTGTATGAGAAATGGATAAACCCCGTTCCTCCATCATTTCCACCAAATCACGAAAACTTAGGTTGTACCGTAGGTACCATCTTACCGTTAATAAGATAATATCAGGCTGATAGTGCTTCCATTTGAATACATTTTCCTTTTCCATACCAACCACGCACCCTTTCTAGAGTAATCGTATCAGTATGTCCAAGATTTATAGATTCATTGCAATTGTCCTGAAGTTTTTGCACCAGAACCTTTACTTTATGTTTTTACGCATTAATTGAGCAGGTCCTCTTGGAAATAAAAAAAGACACCCTAAGGTGCCTTCCTCCGACTTGAACCACGTTCATTTAATGTTTGTTTTTATAACTGATCTTTTTCTTTTAAAATCCTAAATTTTTCATCATTACGCATAAAATCTACTTTTTTCTGTCCTATTTGCATTGTAGATACTGTAGGTATTATGAGTTCATTTCTCATAAATATATCTAGTGCTTGTTGTATATCTTGTGTATCAAACATATATCCTTCTGTAAGTAGAGTGTCGATTGATCCGATTTTATGTACATAAATTTGTTGGTAAAGAAATTTTTTTAGTTCTGTATCTATGTTTTGTAATTGCATTTCTATTCCTCCTTAATATTTATATACAAAATATACTATTAATTACATAAAAACAGAATAGAAAGAATATTTATTGATGTATAAAAGAAAAGACACCCTAAGGTGCCTTCCTCCGACTTGAACCACTTTAATTTTAATAATATGTATTGGACTCCCATCCAACTGTGATTTTATCACAGTTTTTAGAAAATGAAAACGGATTCATTAACCTACTTAATAGTTTTATCCATAACCTCTTTATATTTATTAAACTCTTCATCTTTCATATCACCATTCATTTGTAAAAGGAAATTCCCTTTAGCGTATGTATGTGAGAAAAGTATTGGATTTGAGTTACTCAAATCATCATAGTACTTCTTAGCTTTTTCTAAATCTTCTTTCTTGCTAAATTCAAATAAACGGCCACCGTTATCCTGACCAAGTGCAGGAACTAAGATACGTTTCCCATCTTTGCGCATGTTTCCAAATTCCTTTTGTGGTAGATCTGTAGCGTTTTCAGCTTCTAATCCAGCTTTCTTAAATTCGTCAATTAATGATGTTGTAGTAATTGGTTCAGGCTTTTTCGCTTCTTGTTTCGGTTTCGATTCACTTGCGGTTTTTTCATTTGAACTACAAGCAGCCATCCCCATAAGTAATGCGCTACAAGTTAATGCTGTAAGTAATTTTCGTTTCATTTTTTCTTTCCTCCGTACATTCAAGTTGTAAGATTTATAGAAATCATAACAAATCCAGTTACAACTGTCTTGTCATATTTTGTCGAATGAAAAATAAAAACACTCAGAAGAGTGCTTTTAAACTTTTGTTAATTCAACTTTTTGTAATCGGTTTTTAGGATGATTTTGATTTGTAAATACAGAACGATCATTTTTTAAGACAATAACTTCAAAGAATGGTTTAAATCGTTCTTCTGAAATACCGAATGCATCTAAAAACTTTCCAAACATCACTTGTTCTTCGCGTTCAGCTTCTCCATCAGAAAGAGAAGAATCTATTAGGTTAACTAAAATGCACATTTTTTGTGCATCTGTAAGAGAAGGACTTGCTTCTTTTAAAAACGTTTCTAAATTATTTCTACGAACATATTTGATGGCTTTTCAAGTAAATCATCATTATTTCCACCAACATAAATCGTACCACCCTTATTTTTTCCACCTAGAACAGATAGTAATTGTCCGAGTTCTTCATTATCGTATTCTCCATCTGCACCCATCATATATAGCAAAGAAGTTGCAAAAGCAAAATGAGGTTCCATCCCATTTTCGTTACGAGTTTTGTCGCCTTTAAACATATCAAATAATCCCATGTTTACCCTCCTAATACTAAGATTTACGAGGTTATCATATCAGATGACCTGTCCCTATTATGTCGTATTTTGTCGAATGCAAATAGAAAAAGAGAGCCGAAGCTCCCATCTTCAACGAGTGGAGAGTAGAGATGATTCAATTATGTATCGATCTGGAGCGTCTCCTATATAGTCAAAAGGATAACAAGTTGTTAATGTTAATGTTGGCTCACTTTTGTCTACAATAACTGTTCGATCTTCTGAATCCGTTATCCAATGCTTGTTAATTCTATATGTATATGTTTTATTTTCATATTCCACGATAAGTTGGTCGTTTTCCTTTAGTTGACCAAGCTCGGTAAAAACAGTATCTCTATGTCCACTTAGTACTGTATGACCATTTCCAGATGGTGTAGTAGTTAAGTCACTAACAAACATACCTACACCTTTTTTCAGTACTTTATCGTCAGCTCCCCAATATACAGAGTATTTCTTTTGTATTTTAGGGATAATTAAATATGCCACTTTATCTCCTAATTGATGGTTTACCTTTGATGCGGGAATTTGTACAGGTTCTTCAGGTTGTAATGAAGTCTCAGTCTCTGTCTCTGTTTGATTGATGTTTGTTGTTTCACTTTCTTTAGAAGGTGTGGAGGTCTCATAGTGTTTCGCTTCGTTAGTCGTTAGCGACTCTGCTGATTGTCTAGCTCCATACCATTCTAGAAAATAATAGGAAAAGATAGTAAGTCCAATAACAGTTAAACATAAGCCTATCCATTGTTTTTTATTCACTTTTATCACTCCATTTGAAAACGACAGGATTTCTCCTGCCGTTTTAAGGAACTATTTTATGCGTTTGTCTTTTTACGACGGAACATTAATACAGATCCAGCTAATGCTAAGCCTAAGCTTGCTAACATCATTGTAACACCGTTTGATGCTGTATTAGGTAATTTTTCACCTTGTTTTTTAGTTTCTTTTTTCACAACTGTATTAGTATTTTTCTTTGTTTCTTTTGCAGTTGTTTGAGGCTTAGTATTTGTTGTTTGGTTGTTTTGTTTTGAATTCTCTTGCTTAGTGTTTTCTTGTTTAACAGGTTCTTGCTTAGTATTTTCTTGTTTAGTTTGTTCTTGAGGTTTAGTAGTTTCTTTATTTTCTGTTGTAGTATTTGTGCTTGTTGGATACTTATAATTTTCACATGGAATGCCATCTTTATCATTGTCTAAACGATGTGGATCATTTCCAACACCATATCCGTTTTGATCCCAGAATGCTTGAGCATCTTGTTGGCTTTTAAAATGTTCACAGTTTTTTGTATCATTAGGACTTTTTGCTGCAAATGCAGAAGAACTGTACCCCACTGTTAATAATGTGACCGCTGTTGCTGAAGCTAATAGTTTTTTCATAATATTCTCCATCTCCCTAAATGGTATGTATTTACATTGAAATATTTTACATTTAAAAAATTAAAAAAACAATAATAATTTGTAGATAAATGTAAGATTTCTAGATAATAATACCAAACTGTTAATTCGTATATTGTCATATTATGTCGAATGAAAATAAAAAAAGCCCTCAACAAATAGTTAAGAGCTGCGGCATATACCACAATCCAGGAGCATAACTTCCCAGCATAGGTTGATAAACTGCTAACGTTAGCAATGGTAGTTGCATATGTAACAGTTAACCAAAGGTATTCTAACATGTTTTCTGGACTCGAGACATGAGCAAAATATGGGGTGTATTACAATTAATGGATAGGCAGACAGTAATCGTTTTAGTTACAGGTTAGTCACATAAAAAAGGGGAGTTTAGCGCTCTCAAGGATAATGATAAAATTTTACCTCTAGCAAATGGAAATAATTTCTTTTATGATGAAATCAAATCACAGTATATCTTTGTTGTTTTGCAGCATCTTCACGTACCAAGAAACTTGCTTAGCAAAACGACCTTGCTGACGTCCATCAAGATCCTCATAAGCCCTTTGGATGTCGGTGCAAACTTTAAAATTTTGCATCACTCATAACAAAGAAAAAATGTTATATTGCCGTAAAAAAAGACACCCTAAGGTGCCTTCCTGCGACTTGAACCATCTTAATTTTAATAATATTGGACTCCCATCCAAATAATATTTTATCATGTTAAGTTATATCGTTCGTAGATAAATATGAATCAAATCTATATTTTATTCCAAAAATAGGTGTTACTAATTGATATATTTTATTTTTATAGAGATAATTATCTTTATAAAAATAAAAGGGAATAAGGTGTAAATATGGGGGAAAAAAACAGACAACATTATGTACCTAAATTTTATTTAAGACATTTTTCGGAAACGGAAAAGTCTATAAACACTTTTAATATAGGAAATTCTAAATACATTTCTAATGCCTCTATAAGAGGAATGTGTCAAAAAAATAATTTTTATGGAGCCGATAATAGGATTGAAACGTTTTTGGATAAAGAAATTGAATCTAAAGCCTCTATAACTATTAATAATATCCTTAATACTAATAAATTACCTAGAGATGAAGATTTTGTACATTTTGTAATGTTTGTAATTGTTAGTGAAGCTAGAAATTTGAAACGTGCTGATTCGAGTGATCATATGGCTAATTATATATCTAAATCATTAATGTCAGAAAATCCCGAATGTAAAGATATAGATTTGGATTCTTTTGAGGTTAAAGTTAATGAACCAGCTAATTATAATATTGAAATAGCGATGAGAAGTACGCCGTTAGTTCTAGACTTAAAACCGCTGTTAATTATTGAACAAACCGGTGCAAGAAAGTTTATAACGTCGGATAACCCCGTAGTACGTTATAATTCATTTTATCTTAGCAAAGGTTATCGAGGTGGTTTTGGTTATATCAATAGGGGGTTACAATTCTTTTTCCCAATTTCTCCTCAAAAATGCATATTACTTTATGATCAGTTTGCTTATGATATTCCGAATGCGGAAAATAACGTTTTAATTTTAAAAAGAGCAAGTGATGTAGATAAACTGAATGAACTGTTTTACTTAAATGCTTATAATAATGTATTTTTTAATCAAAAGACTAGACAGAGTTATATTGAAGGTATTCATAATAAGCATAAGAAAACACCAAAAGTTAATGAGTTAGAAAGAGAAATATCTACATTTCAATCTGTTGATTCGAATAATACACTTATCTCATTTGGTACAAATCATGTATCTAAAAAAATAAATTTTTCGTGGATAAAAACCTCTGAATTTGCAAACAAATTAATAATTCCTTCACATATGGGAGGTATTAATCGAGAAGAATGGCCGCCAATTCAAGAGTTTCTGGAGAAGAAACGGATAGAATTTGAAGAAGATCAGTATCCAGTTGCGAGAAGAATGTATAGATCTAAAAATTAAAACCGAAATGATGATTTAACATATAGATAACTGTGTTTTTTATAAAAAAATCAGCATACTAAAGCTGTAAACTCTTTAGTATGCTGATAAAAAACTACTTGAGATATTTTATCTAATTACGTCTAACACCTAGTTTTGATTCTACCTCAGTTAAGCTAGCAACCGTACTAATTAATTTCAAATTGGAAAGTTTAATAGATTTTTGAAATCCTTCTATTCTAATTTTTCTAGGAGCAAATGGGCACTTTTATAGTTTTGCAAAATAACTTTATTCAGTTTATAATGAAATTTATTAGAATCGTGTGGCTAGAGTATTTGACTTGTGTTTCGCAAGTTTTGTCAAGAAAGTGGGGGGCGTTTGCCCTCTCTATTAAATTTACTTAGTAGTCTTTATTTACTAAACTATTTAGCTTCGCCTAAGGAGTAGCCACACGTTTTTTTGGGGAGAATAAAATGGATAAATTTAATAATATTAAAACGCTTCATGACCTTTCTAGTTTTTTGAAAATTCCGACTATAAAAATAACTTATATATTATATAAAAAAGGAATAGATAATTTATATACCTCTTTTGAGATACCAAAAAAAAATGGCGGAGTTAGACATATTAATGCTCCATTGGAAGATTTAAAAGATATTCAAAGAAAACTTGTACTTTCTTTATGGACACATCAAAAACACATATGGGAAGAAAGTGGAAAGAATCTGGATATTTCACACGCTTTTCAAAAAGAAAAAAGTATTATTACAAACGCACAAATTCATCGTAATAAACGTTTTGTTTTAAATATTGATTTGGAGAACTTCTTTGAAAGTTTTCACTTCGGGCGTGTTAGAGGCTTTTTTGAAAAAGATAAAAATTTCCTACTTCCTAAAAAAGTAGCAACAATAATTGCTCAACTTACTTGTTATGAGGGGCATTTGCCACAAGGAGCACCTAGTTCACCGATCATAACCAATTTAATTTGTAATATCCTTGATATGAAACTATTAAAACTCTCTAAGAAATACAAATTAAATTATACAAGATATGCAGATGATTTAACATTTTCTACTAATAATAAACATTTCTTAGATCAACAATCGGATTTTTATGAAGAAATATCCAAAATAATTGAAAGAGCTGGATTCAAAATAAATGAGAAGAAAACTCGATTGCAATTTAGAGATTCAAAACAAAAAGTTACTGGCCTGGTTGTTAACAAAAAAGTAAATGTAGATAGAAATTATTATAAAATTACTCGTTCAATGGCGCATTCTTTATATACTACAGGTGATTTTCAAATAGATGGGGAATTGGGTGAAATTAACCAACTTGAAGGTAGATTTTCCTTTATTAATCAACTTGATCGGTACAATAATCTAGTAAAAAAAGATAGAGATAAAAATGTAAAGTTAAATTTTCGAAATTTAAATTCTAGAGAAAAACAATATCAAATGTTTTTATTCTATAAATATTTTTATAAGAACAAGAGACCTCTTATTGTAACTGAGGGTAAAACCGATATTGAGTATATAAAAGCCGCATTAAAAAATTTATATAAAGATTATCCAAATTTGATTACAAAAAAAAGCGATGAAACATTTGAATTTAAAGTTTCTTTTTTAAGACGAACCAAGCGTTTAAGTTATTTTTTAGATATCAAGCTAGACGGCGCTGATACAATGAAAAACATTTATAACTATTACGTTGGAAAAGAAAATAATGGCTATCCAAATTTTTTTGAAAAACTTAGAGACTTAGGTAGCATTCCAAATAATCCTGTTATTTTTATTCTTGATAATGAACTTAATAATTCGAAGAAACCGCTAAAAAAAATTATGAACCATATGGAACTTAATAAAGATGCTTCCAAAAGTTCTTTTTGTTCGAAGGATTATTACATGCACATCACTGAAAACCTCTATCTTTTAACACACCAGCTAGTTAAAGGGCTTTCTGAATGTGAGATTGAAGATTTATTTGATGATTCAACATTAGATCACAAAATTCATGGGAAAAAGTTTGAAAGAGACGACAAAAAATTCAATAGTGATAATCATTATGGAAAAGCTAATTTTGCGGATTATATTTCTAAGAACTATAAAAGTGTTAACTTTAGTAATTTCAAATGCATGCTAGATCATCTAAATACCATAATTACTTCTTAAAGTAACTAAATTCTTTTAATTACATACTTATTTATAATTAGTGGGAAAATCTAAAAAAAAGGGAGCCAATCGGCTCTCTTTTCATATTTGGTAGAGTTGTGTGAAATTGCATCTCTACCAAATAGAAATGATTTCTTTTATGATGAAATCAAATCACAGTATGTCTTTGTTATCACGTAACATTTTGACATACAACGCTAATTGTTTAGCAAAACGACCTTGCTGACGTCCATCAAGCTCCTCATAAGCTCTTTGGACATCGTTAAATAGTAATTCCAATAACTCATCTTCTTTCCTGTTCTCGAAGTTAAGAAGAGCATCTGTGGAGGTGTTAAAAAACGATGCAAGTACCTTTAAGCTTTCAAGATCAGGTTCATGGCGATCCACTTCCCAATTTTTGATTTGTCCACGTGACAACCCTGTTCTATCAGATAATTGTTCTTGCGTTAAACCGAAAGACTTTCTGAAATTTTTAATGTTTTGACCGACTGTAGTTTTCATATTTTGAGTATAATAATCACTTTATTACTATACCATAATTGGTAGTTATTCTGACTTTTTTATTATATTTAGGTCGTATTTCTGTTTATAAAAAATAAAAGGAACAAAAGTTCGGTTTTTGTGGTAAAATATTCATATAGAGGGCTTTAAAAGAAAAACTGTAAAAATGCATACTTCTTTCTATGAAATTCAAGAAAAACTGTTATATAAGGATTTTTAAAATCTCTCAAAAATGGTAGATTAAATAGTTTTCAACTATATTACATGGAGATAGCAAAAGGTGGAGAAGAGGGAAGAGAATACATAGAACAATCAATCAAGAGTTTTCCACAGTATTCCACCCAAAACAGTCTTAAAACGCTATAGATAAATTATACATAAAAGTTGGTGAAGTACTTGAAAGGTAAGTTTAGTAAAGCCATTTTGACAATTGCTACTGTAGTTTGTTTTTCTATCACCGCTTTCCAATTGACACTATCAACTTGATAGTGTCAATTCTGCTCTAAAGGAAGTGGGGAGTTTTTGACCCAAAGCGACAAAAGCTCTTCATTTTAAGAAAGTCTACATATATTAAGGAGAATATAGGGGGAAGTAGATATGAAAAAAGAGCAATTAGTTAGGGAAGCGGTAAAATTGGGTTTGAAACATGAGGCTCCGATTAAAGCAGAAGATATTTTTAAAATATGTCTAGACGAATCTTATAAGGAAAACCAAATACATAAAAAAGAAGACTGTTACATTGAGTAGTCTTCTTGGATTAGCCATTCTTTTTATTTTGCATATAAGTAACATACATCTCTAACTGTTCCCAAGCTTTCTTTCTCTCATCTTCTGGAAGACTTTCAATTAAAGCTAGTATGTTTTTTCCTTCTTCAGTAACAATCTTGTTTTCTTCTTCGTTCAATTCTGGATCTTCTGATCTACCTAATAAATAATCAGTAGTTACATCGAAATAATCAGCAATCTTTTCTAATGATTCTCGCCCAGGTGACTTTTTTCCCTTTTCAAAATAAGAAATAGCCATTTTAGATACACCAATAGCATTACCAAGTTGCTCTTGCGTTATCTTATTATTCTTCCTAAGTTCTTTAATCTTTTCCCCAATCAATATTAACGCCCCCTTTTATAAAGTGTTTGTGATAAATAAAGTATAAAGTAAACATAGTGTTTACCACAAGTTGAAAATCATTATACTTTTTTGAGAAAAGCACTTGAAATAAACCTCAGGTTTACTTATAATGAAATTACAGGCAACGAAGGGAGTGAAAAAACTTGCATCAGTTAAAACAAAAACGACTAGAAAGAGGGATGTCTTGCCAAGACGTTGCCAATAAAGTCGGAATCACTAAAATGCACTACTGGTATATCGAAAACAACAAAAGAACATTAAAAATAGACTTAGCGTTAAAAATCGCAATAGCTCTTGAGGAAAATCCTAAAGAACTTTTTTTTAACAATTAAAGTAAACCTGAAGTTTATATAATGAGAAGGGAGTAAACCAAATGAATGAACTCAAAAAATTTTCACACAGTATGTTCGGGAACTTAGAAATGCTTATTAAAGATGGAAAAGAATACTTTCCGGCAACAGATGTTGCTAAAGCATTAGGGTATTCAAATCCACACAAAGCAATTAAAGATCATTGCAAGTCTGAAGGTGTGAACGAAACGTTAGTCCCTACTAATAGTGGACAACAAAGGAAAAAGTTCATCAATGAATCCAATTTATACCGCTTAATCGTAAAATCAAAACTTCCACAAGCGGATCAATTTGAAAAGTGGGTATTTGAAGAAGTTCTTCCAACAATTCGTAAACACGGAGCATACATGACAGATCAAGTACTAGAACAAGTGGTAGCTAATCCAGACTTCATGATTGGCCTTCTCACTAATTTAAAAGAAGAAAAAGAGAGACGCTTTGAAGCTGAACGAAAAGTATTACAGCAACAACCTTTAGTAACATTCGCCCAAGCGATCCAAGTTTCAACGAATCTAATCAGTATAAAGCAGTTAGCGATTCTAATGAAGCAAAAAGGAATAGACACAGGTCAAAACAGACTCTTCGAATGGTTGAGAGAAAACGGCTATCTTTGCAAGAAAAGAGGAAGCATGTACAACACGCCTACTCAGTATTCAATGGATTTAGGCCTATTCGAGTCACAAGAATTCGTAAGAACAAATAGCGAAGGTGAATTCGTAACATCATTCACACCAAAAGTTACAGGGAAAGGTCAGCTTTATTTCATTAATAAGTTTCTTAATCAGGAGGCGGTTTAGAGATGGAAAGCTCACTATCCTTGATAATTGTCGCAATAGCTATATGTTTATCGGCATACTTAGTGCACCGAGTAGATGTTGCAGCAAAGAAAGCAGGATGGATTGAAGATGACAAATAAACAGTAGCGTGATGAATACGAACGAAAGAAAATCTTGTGGATCATAAAGGATTTAAAAGCTAGGGAAGTACATAACAGCGCAGATAAGGTTGAGGAAACATACAAGTATATAACTCTAGCTAAATGAGGGAAGCCCTGCAGGGAATGCAGGGCAGTACTAAGATCATCGAGTTGTCGACTCTATAAGAACTTATTAGAATGTACAAAGTGTAACACGCAATTTATACGAACTTTATATATAGATGTTACGAATTTATGAACACAGACAAGTTCCTTTTTTGCCTGAATATTCGGTGATTCGATGATATTCCCCACCTAGCAAATGGGTTCCTGGATACTCCGATGCGTGAAAGTATCAAAAAAGCCCGTACAGAAGCACAGGCCGGTTGTTACACATATCGGTAACTAAATTTTAACAGAATTGTTTAGTAAGTACTATTGAAAAAATTAAAAACTGCCTTACCCCTAAGACGGTTTGGAGAAAACACATGTAAATTCCTAATTACAATATACCAAATGTTTTCTCCTAAAAACAAGGAGGAATGAGAAGTGTTAGAAAATGGCATGTTGATTGGAAATGCTCATGATTCATTGGCGAGAGACTTCATGGATTACTGCCAAGGATGTGGTGAAGAGATCTATTACGGCGAAGGATACCTTGATTTCAGTGGTGATCCAATCCATACAGAATCTGAGTGCATCAAACAGTATGTTGAAGAACATTCCATGAAAAAAGTGGCAGGTGAATGAAATGGATATGAATATACATCACAAGTTCGAATTAGAAAAACGAATTTTTAATAGATTGATTGAACACAACAGGAAAAATGTCGAACCTCATTCAGACGCCGTCATTTTAGCTTATGAGCACGGCTTACAAGTTCTTGAGGATATGTACAAAACTAGCCAGCAAGAAGAGAAAGAAGAAATTGCACCATTTTAAAAGAGAGGGAGATTCATATGAAAACTGAAAATTACTTTTCTAAATTAGCTCAAATAGATTGCTCGGAACATGTTGAAAAGAAAGGGCGTTTTAGTTACTTATCCTGGGCTTGGGCAGTTAAGAAGCTTCGTGAAATAGATCCAACTGCTACATGGGAAGTTAAGCGATTCAATGGCGCCCCTTACCTTAAAACGGATTGTGGTTACTTTGTAGAAGTTGAAGTAACTGTACAAGGATTACCACTAAGTCAGATTCACCCAATACTTAACAATCAAAACAAACCGATAGTTGAACCAAACAGTTTTGATATTAACACAAGTATCCAACGTTGCTTAGTAAAAGCAATTGCACTTCACGGATTAGGATTATACATCTACGCAGGTGAAGATTTACCAGAGATCCAAGTGGAGATGATTACTGCTCAACAAGTAGGTGCAATCAAATTAAACATTAAAAAATTGGCTACTCTTCGAAAAGTAGATGAGGATACGATTAAAGGGCACTTAAGCATCAAGGAAGTCAGCGAATTGACACTAAAACAAGCTGAAGAAGTACTTAAGAAATCAACAAAATGGGTTAAGCAGGCTGAAAAAGAAACAGCTGAGACTGAAGAGAAAGAACAGGTTGAAAAGATAGAACAAACAAACTAAGGAGTTGAAACCTATGTTAGACAAAAATCAATCGAGAATCGTCCTTCCTTCATGGGTGAGGAAGGGCGCAAAGAATGAACAAGAAGTGAAAGCGAAGGCGATTGAGTACATCACTCCTGATCGCTATCCAGGATACAGAGTAATCAAGATTCAAGGCGACATAGCGGTATGCGAAAGGGAAGTGAATTAAATGGCAAAATACAGGCACGTGCAGACTTCATTTTGGTCGGATGCAAGGGTTTCAGAAGAGATGACACCTGAGGATAAGTACTTTTACCTCTATCTAATGACAAATGAGCACACAACTCAAATTGGAGTTTATCAGATAACTAGAAAACAAATGGCTTTTGAATTAGGTTACTCGATTGAAAGTGCAAAAGCTTTATTGGATCGCTTCATGAATCATCACGATCTTGTGGCTTATAACGAGGAAACAAGAGAACTTTGCATACTAAATTGGGGTAAATACAATCTTAACAAAGGTGGTAAGCCGATTGAGGATTGTATCAAAAAAGAACTAAAAAGTATTAAAGATTTATCGTTAGTGAAACTAGTTCTGGAACGAACGGAAAACACATTATTAGTTCGAAAAGTCAGTGTTTATGCGGGTCTTGACGATACGTCACACGATACGTCCACGATACGGGGACAAAAAGAAAAAGAAAAAGAAAAAGAAAAAGAAAAAAAGACTCCTCGTCACAAGTTTGAAACTTGCGACACCAATGGGGCTAAGTATTTGTTTGAAAAAATTAAGGGTAATAATCCTAAACAAAAAGAGCCTAACTTCGATACTTGGTCTAATGATTTTAGATTAATGCGTGAAAAGGATAACCGTGAATTGCAAGAGATTAAAGATGTTATTGATTGGTGCCAAGCAGATCCATTTTGGCAAGGAAACATCTTATCTCCTAAAAAGCTACGTGAAAAGTTTGATCAATTAACAATTCAAATGAATTCTAAAAAAGGAGCGAAGAACAATGCAGAGAGCGGCGGCAGCAATACCAACCGATATAGCCAAAAAGGTGAATATGACTATGGATTCTGATGTTTGTGATACGCATGGCATGAATAAGATGAAGTTCGGTGGACAAGTTGTTTGCCCTCGTTGCTTCCTTGAAAACGATAGTAAGAAGCTCCAAGAACAAGAACAAGCGAAATACGATGCGGATAAAGCAAACGAGAAGAAATTCTTATTCCATCAACAAAGCATGATTGCTGATAGCGATATTAAGAAAGCTAATTTTGATAACTACCAATCTACTAGCGAGGAAGGAGCGAAGAACCTTGAACTTGCAAAGATCATCGCAACGGATTATCTCAATAGGAAAGTGTTCAATACAATTATGGCCGGTAATTGCGGAGCGGGGAAAACACATCTTGCTTATGCCATAGCAGATCAGCTTGCAGGAGCAGGGATATCAGTGGTCTTCGTTACAGTTGGCGAATTGCTAAGGAAGATTAAAAGTACGTTCAATAAGGATTCCTCCTTAACTGAGGATTCAATCATTCGGACATTAGTAAGAGCAGATGTATTGATAGTTGATGATTTAGGGGCAGAGTTAGGCGCATTAGATGCTAATACAAAAGCTACAAACTTCATTAATAGAGTGTTATTCGATGTTTTCGATGGAAGGCAAGGTAAATCTACTATCTTCACGACCAACCTTACTGGAGAGCTTTTAGAGGGCGCATATGACGAACGGATTGTATCACGTATATTCAATAACTTTAGGGCAATTGTTTTTAAAGATACAAAGGATTATAGAAGAAAAGCATTACCATTCTAAGGGGGAATTAAGATGTGTGCATGTGAAGGAACTGGAGTAATTAGAAACGATATGGGAACGGGTATGTACCAATTCGCACCATGTATTTGCGAAGCGGGGAATCGGACACCTGAAGAAGTGGATAGAAGACGTCATGCCGTTATGACGAGGTTAAAAGCAATCCATCAATTACAAATGCGTGAGAAAGCCGAGACAGTAGCATGAAGCAATTAACACTTGAGGATGTCGTTGGAAGTATTAATTATGAAGCAAAGAGCACGTCTGATAAGTTATTGCAATGTGTTACAAGCGTCATAACGTACTCAGTAGAGTTTTACGACAAAGAAGACAGATGGAAACTTCGTTGGTTTGAAGCAAAATCAGAAAGCGAAGCCGTAGGAATGGCTAAAGATAAATATGGTCGGATTCAGATTATCAACACTTACATTTCAGATAGAACGTTAGCTGAACTTATGGCATTGAATTAAGAAAGGGGCATGGCAATGAACTTCTTTATCTTAGATGAACATTATGAGCAAGCTAAAGCGAATGGTATCAGCAGATAAAGACTTCAGGAGAGAGTATACCGCTATGACTAGGATATCGAAAGGGCGATAACGCAACGGATCGGAAAAAAGAAAATGGATTTCGATAGAGAACATGGTGAATGGATGCATATGGCGGAACGTAACGGTATATCACGTTACACATTTTATAGTCGATTAAAGTGTGGTTGGTCTTATCATCTAGCAGCAACGAAGCTACCAGGGAAGCAAGGGAATCGCTATGACGAGAGCGGAAAAAGTTAACAAGTATTCACAAACTTCATTGAAGAGTTGTAGTTTGAAGTTGTTTTTCTTTCTGAATGCCATTGGTCTTGAGGATGGTAAAACGTCTTAGAACGAAAAAAAATAAACATGTTTTATGAGATTTGTTGTTTTTTATATAGAAAGTAGGTGAATCATCATTTGTTTGACTGGATGAAAGATTATCAGAAATTAGAAGAAGATATTGCTTATTTGGACTACAATTTAGATAAAACAAAAGCTGAATTAAAACGTTGGATTAGTGGTGATTTACGGGATGTTCGTTTAACTGCTGAATCGAACGGTGCGAAAGTAGAAGGACATATTGAAGCAATTGAATATGAATTAGCTCATAAAATGAATGCTATGTACGATTTAAAGTATTTGATTAGTAAGTTTACCGGATTAGAAAATCGAATACTAAAAATGAAATATGTGGACGGAATGACTTTAGAACAAATAGCTTTTGATTTGCATTATAGTACAGGCTATATCCGACGTAAGCATGCTGAAATAAAAAAGATTGTCAAGTTTCTAGATGGATTTTAATGTTACCTTTATGTAGGTTACATGTGGTGTACAGAAAGCATTGAAAAAATGATTTATAGTAGTAATATAAGATTTTGACAAAGGGCAACTATTTTTATGGTTGCTCTTTTTGTTGTGAAAGAAGGTGAGTGTCATTAAGTAATTTTATAGAAAGATGGGCATTTAGTTGTTGGGTGTACTTAGTAAATTAGTAGTTTTTTAGATAAAAATAATAGGGAAATAAGGAGATGTTTAGTAATGAGTATATTAGCTGCTTCAGTTACGACAAAGAATCTGCCGCAACAAGTATTACGATGGCAGACAATGGTAGAAAGTGAATGTGCTGCACAAGGTGTATCTGAGTTAGTGCCTTATGTGCTTGGAATTATTATGGTGGAAAGTGGAGGGAATTCTGAAACAACACCTGATATTATGCAGTCAAGTGAATCACAAGGATGGCCAATGAATACAATTAAAAATCCTAAGGATTCAGTTTATTACGGAGTAAAGCATTTAAAAGGAGCTTTTGATGATGCAAAAAAGAATGGTATTACGGATTTAAGTGCTATTGTTCAATCATATAATTTTGGACGAGCTTATCTTCGCTGGTTAGCTTCTAACAATAAACAACATTCATTACCGGTGGCAGATTTGTATTCTAAAACGGTTGTTGCACCATCTCTTGGAAATACAACTGGTGCTATGGTTCGATATAGTCAGCCTATCGCAGTGGCATACAATGGTGGTTATCGATATAAAAATGGAGGGAATTTTTTCTACTCTGAAATTGTTAAGCAATATGTGAATTTTGATGGAGGAACTGGTGGCGGTAACAATAAACCAATACAACCAGTTGGGATTGGTATTGCAAAGTCTAAGTATCCCGAA
>NZ_LDUK01000057.1:0-31393 GCF_001043575.1 Bacillus sp. LK2 | reverse complement strand
CAAAATGTTATCCGGTATTAGCCCCGGTTTCCCGGAGTTATCCCAGTCTTATGGGCAGGTTACCCACGTGTTACTCACCCGTCCGCCGCTAACTTCATAAGAGCAAGCTCTTAATCCATTCGCTCGACTTGCATGTATTAGGCACGCCGCCAGCGTTCATCCTGAGCCAGGATCAAACTCTCCAATAAAGTTAGTTTGTCTAGCATCTAAAAATAAAAATTGACGTTTCACGTTGTTTGTTTCGTTCAGTTTTCAAAGAACTACTTTGCCGCTCATTTGCGACTTCCTTATGTTAACATTTTCATGTTTCAATGTCAACTAAGTTTTTTTATTTCGTTTGTCGCTTTCTGCGTTGTTGCTATCGGCGACTCATATAATACTACACCTCTAAACTCTAATCGTCAATATGTTTTTCTAAAAAAATATAAAAAGACTTATTTCTTTTAAAATAAGCCTTTTTATCATATGACATTCTATTCATTTATTATTTTTCTACAATTGGTAACGAGACTATAAATTGAATAATACCATCCTCATATTCAGCTCGAATACTACCACCTTGCAATTCAACAATACTTTTCGCAATAGCTAATCCAAGTCCCGATCCTTCTGTTACTCTACTTCGAGATTGATCCTTCTTATAAAAACGTTCAAACAAACTCCCTAACTCTTCTCTCGTAAACTCTTCGCTATGATTCGCGATAACAATTTGTATATCCCTACGCTGCCTTTGCAGTGAAACCTTTATCTCTCCGTCATCTTTACTATACTTAATCGCGTTCATTAGTAAATTATCGAATACACGGACCATCTTTTCCGAATCAATTGTTGCATATGCACGTTCCTCAGGAAATTTCTTAACAAATGTAAGTCCATGCTCTTCCGCCTGTGGTACTAGCTCTTCTATTAATTGCTCAAGCAACTCATTTACACATACTTCTTGTTTTTCTAGCACAACCTGTTCATTTGTTAACTTCGTATACTCAAATAAATCTTCTATTAAATTCTTTAACTGCTCCGACTTTACAAAAGCAATTCTCGTATACTCATCATGTTGTTCTTTATTTTCATATTTAGAATCTCGAAGTAATCGTAAATAACCCATAATAGAAGTAAGTGGCGTACGTAAATCATGAGATACATTCGTAATAAGCTCGTTTTTCTGCTTTTCTAACTTACGCTCTTTTTCTATATTATTCATAAGCTCTTCTGCCATATTGTTAATATTCTCAGTTAAAGCTGCAATCTCATCTTCACCTTTTTTCTCAATACGGTAAGCTAAGTTCCCCTTTTCTATTTCCTTTACACCTAGTGCCATCGCTTCAATTTGCTTCATCTTTCTCTTTGTTATATAGAAGAAAGAGAAAATGAATACGAGCACACCTATGAAAAATGGAAATGGCCCTTCTTGTGTCTCATACATTACTAAACCATCCGGAATCCCACTAACGAACATATACAAATTCTTATTTTCTATTGTAATAGGCGAAAAGGATATAAATTCTTTTCTCGTATTTTCAAATACATCTCGACCGTTTGAATAATTAATCGCAAATGATGCTGCATTACGAATCGTATTATGCAAATCAATTTGCTCTTCTTGTGCCTGCTTCGTCTTATATAAAACTTTACCACTCTCGTCAGTAACCAATACCTTTAAAGCTCTAGAGCCTCGTTCTAAATTTTGATTCTCTAGTTCAATCATACTTGATATAGCCTCTAATTTATTTTCATGAACTGAACTATTTGCCACACTTTGAGCTTGTTGGTTAATTTGCTCCATACCAGCCCGATAATCGATAGTTGCTTGACGATTCGCATTCTCAAAAAATGGTGCAGCTCCCTTTGCAAAAAAAACTCCTAATAACGCACAAGCAGCAAAAGTAGTAACCAATTGAATTCTTATACTCTTTCGTACGCTCTTTACTAATTTCTCAATTAATTGTCTTGTTTTCCTCACATAAGTAAATGGATTAAATATCTTTTTCAATCTTATACCCCACTCCCCACACTGTTTTTATATATCTAGGTTTTCTCGGGTTCTCCTCAATCTTTTCACGCACTTTCCGAATATGCACCATTACAGTATTATCAGACTGGAAAGATCTTTCGTTCCAAACCTTTTCATAAATTTGTTCCGCGCTAAAGACCATACCTGGATTACGAGCTAGTAATTCTAAAATTGAAAATTCCCTCGGAGTTAACTTTACTTCTTCCCCTTCTACAATAACCTTATGGGTCGAAATGTTTATTTTCATCTCTCCAATTTCTAACTCGTCCTCATTTTGAATAGCGAAACCATTCATTTTCATATAACGGCGTAACTGAGATTTAATTCTTGCGATTAATTCTAACGGATTAAACGGCTTCGTTACGTAATCATCTGCACCTGTTGTTAATCCTAAAATTTTATCCATATCTTGCGTTTTCGCCGAAAGCATAATAATCGGCATTTCTTTCGCTTCCCTTACTTTCATACACATATGAATACCATCTACTTTCGGCATCATAATATCTAATACGACTAAATGTACTTCATTTTCTTCTAATATGCGTAACCCTTCTTCTCCGTCCCCTGCCTGTAAAACTTTATATCCTTCATTCTTTAAATAGATTGTAATTAAATTCCGAATTTCTTTTTCATCATCTACGACAAGTATTGTTTCGTGTGCCACAATATCTCCCCCATCACTTTTTTTATCCCTAACTTCTATTATAGGAAAACTTCTGAAGAAAAACGCTCGGAAATCCTTAAGATTTTCTGAAGACGCAAAAAAGGTCTAGACTCCCCTTAAGTCTAGACCTTTGAAAAACCCCTTCTATTTACGAACGTAGATGAAATATAGTACGAATAAAACTCCCATAACATACATAATTGGATGAACTTCTTTACGACGACCACTCACAACCATTGTAATTGGATAGAAGATAAATCCAATCGCAATCCCTGTCGCGATACTATACGTAAGTGGCATTGAAATGATAGTAAAGAATGCTGGTACTGCAATCTCGAATTTCTTCCAGTCAATTTCTCCTAAAGAAGAAACCATTAAAATCCCGACAATAATTAAAGCTGGTGCCGTTACAGCTGGCGTTACAACACTTAGTAATGGCGAGAAGAATAGTGCTAGCAAGAAGAACCCTGCTGTTACAACTGCTGTAAATCCAGAACGCCCTCCCGCTGCTACCCCCGCAGACGATTCAATGTAAGACGTCGTAGTAGATGTACCTAGAATTGCACCAATTACAGTTGCGATCGCATCTGCAAATAACGCTTTTCCTGCACGTGGTAATTTATTGTTCTTCATTAATCCTGCTTGATTCGCAACCGCCATAAGCGTACCTGCTGTATCAAAGAAATCGATAAAGAAGAACGTTATAATAACAATCCCCATTTGAACAGTGAAAATGTCTCCAAAGTGAGTTAACGCTACCCCGAACGTTGGTTCTAGACTCGGTATTGCTCCCACTACAGCTTTCGGTGTATCAATTAATCCAGTTGCTACTCCTAAGATTGCTGTAAGGATCATACCGTAGAAAACTGCACCATTTATTTTCTTAATCATGAAAATGATTGTAGTAACAACTCCAAAAATCGCTAGTAACGTTGTGCCCTTTGTTAAATCCCCCAATCCAACAAGAACAGCATCATTTTTTACGATAATTCCGGCATTTTGAAATCCAAGGAAGGCAATGAATAATCCGATACCTGCTGCTACCGCAAATTTTAACTCTGCTGGAATAGCATTAATGATTTTTTCACGAATACCTGAAGCAGTAAGAATAATAAAGATAATACCTGACATTAATGTTCCAGCAATTGCTGTTTGCCATGGAATACCCATCGTTAACACTGCTGTATAAGCAAAGAACGCGTTAATTCCCATACCTGGTGCTAAAGCAATTGGATACTTTGCGAAAATACCCATAATTAACGAACCAATCGCTGCTGCTAATGCTGTAGCAACGAATACTGCACCTGGATCCATCCCTGTACCTGCTGGTAACCCTTTAACATTTCCAAGTGACAGCGTAGCAGGATTGACAAATAGTACGTAAGCCATAGATAGAAATGTCGTTAACCCTGCTATGAACTCAGTCTTATAATTCGTACCGAGCTCATCAAACTGAAAATAGCGTTTCATCCTACGTTTCCCCCGTTATATGATTACTCGCCGCATTTCACCCTAGCCCTCTTTTATCTATAAAAATAAAAAAGGCTTCCATTGCATATACATGGAAGCGTTCTATAAACAAAGACAAGTTTCCCCTCATCTTTATAAAAACGCCTCGTAGTCAAGCCATTTACGGTAGCTAGGTAGAAACTTTCGGGCCATATCCCCGATATTATACGACGGCTATAATATTCACTTTTCGTATCAATTACATAATCATATTAACTCGATAAGGTACTTTTGTCAATTTAAAAACGAACGTTTTTATAAACTTTTATATTTTCGTTCGTATTAAGAGTAGAAACAAAAAGATCCATCTATACATAAACGATAGATGGATCTTTTTTATAATACTATTCCCACTCGATAGTTGCTGGTGGCTTACTCGTTACATCATACACGATACGGTTAACGTGTTTTACTTCGTTTACGATACGTACAGAGATTTTCTCTAATACGTCCCAAGGGATACGTGCCCAGTCAGCTGTCATACCGTCGATAGATGTTACTGCACGGATACCTACTGTGTAATCGTAAGTACGCTCGTCACCCATAACACCTACGCTACGCATACCAGGAAGCGCAGTGAAGTATTGCCAGATTTCGCGGTCTAATCCTGCTTTTATAATTTCTTCACGTAAAATCGCATCAGATTCACGAACGATTTCTAATTTCTCTTCTGTGATCTCACCTAATACACGAATACCAAGTCCTGGACCTGGGAATGGTTGACGCCATACGATTTCATCAGGAATTCCTAGTTCTGATCCTAATACACGTACTTCATCTTTAAATAAAGTGTTTAAAGGCTCAATTAATTTGAACTGCATGTCTTCTGGAAGTCCACCAACGTTATGGTGAGATTTAATTGTTTGTGCAGTTGCTGTACCACTTTCAACGATGTCTGTGTAAAGTGTACCTTGCGCTAAGAAGTCCATACCTTGTAATTTAGAAGCTTCATCATCAAATACGTAAATGAATTCGTTACCGATAATTTTACGTTTTTGTTCTGGATCTTCTACACCTTTTAACTTGTTCATGAAGCGTTCTTGTGCATCCACTTTAATAACGTTCATATGGAAGCCTTCGCTAAATGTTTTCATAACGCCTTCTGCTTCACCTTTACGAAGTAAGCCGTGGTCAACGAAAATACATGTTAATTGGTCACCGATTGCTTTATGAATTAATACTGCTACAACAGAAGAGTCTACACCGCCACTAAGTGCGCATAGTACTTTTTTGTCTCCAACAGTTTCACGGATCTTCTCTAATTCTACTTCGATAAAGTTCTCCATGTTCCATCCTTCAGAACAACCACATACGCCGAATACGAAGTTTTTAATTAAATCGTTACCGTGCTCAGAGTGACGTACTTCTGGGTGGAATTGTACACCGTATAAGTTTTTCTCTTCATTGCTCATACCAGCAATTGGACAAGACTCACTTGTTGCATCTACTACGAATCCTTCAGGTAAACCAGTTACTAAGTCACCATGACTCATCCATACAACTTGCTCTTCTGGAAGGTTCGCATATAATTTTGATTCGTTCTCTACTTTAAGAACAGCTTTTCCGTACTCACGGTGGTTTGCACGCTCTACTTTACCACCGAAGTGTTGTGTCATAAGCTGCATACCGTAACAAATACCGAAAATCGGTAATCCTAGTTCAAAGATTTTTTCATCACAATGTAATGCACCTTCACCGTATACACTGTTTGGTCCACCTGAGAAAATAATCCCTTTTGGATTCATTGCTTTAATTTCTTCTGCAGTAATTGTATGCGGATGAAGTTCACTGTATACACCGAACTCACGAATTCGACGTGCTATTAACTGATTGTACTGACTCCCAAAATCTAAAACGATAATTGTATCGTGTTGCTTCTTCAAAATAATCACCCCAACGTTAGTTCTCGTATATAAATATTTTCACCAATTAGGCGAAAAGCATTACCAATATAATAAAAAAAGCCAGTCCTCCGCCTCTAGTCTCATAACAAAGAAAAGGCAGGGGTCTGGCTTTATAAAGAAAGATAGTCTCCGCTCTTTATAAATATAAGACACACTGCCTTCATAGTCAGGTTGTTTGCGGTAACCCGGTAGAGACTCTCAAACCATATCATTGAGGATATATGAAGGATCGTTTTATATTATCTTCCTAGATTCTAACAATGAAGTATCAATATGGTCAAGAGAGAAAGCGACAAAATTCTACAGAAATTATTTTCCTTTTCTCAAAAACACAAAAAAACATCCACTCCTATATCGAAGTGGATGTTTTTCGAGCGAACGGAATTACATCATTCCGCCCATCAAGGTATACATATAATAGAAGGAAATAGGTACAAAAAAGGTTATCATATCAATATTTTTCAGCAATCTTACTACTTAAAAATATACAATTCCAAACCCTTTCGGACACTTTTCGGACACTAAAATACATGGTGTAATTTAGTAAACAACAACCGCTGACAAATCATCCATACGAGCTATACCATTCTTACAGCTTTAGATATAATGATATTTATTCTAATAAAATTAAAAGGAGTTAATTGTTTTGAAAGAAAAATTCAACAAGATCCCTCTTCATGTACAAGACTTTCAAAAATTAAAAATGTTATTAGACGAATTAGTACAAGATGAAATAATGTTCATAGAAGGGATTTCTAAGTATGCTTTAAATATTTCTTCTAAAGAATCTAAAGTCACCATTAACCTTAGAAGCGAGTTTTATCCCGATCCATACTTAGCGATTACTGCTATAAACATTACCCCAAGTAATCAAGGTAACGGAAGTATTGTTCTTGAATGGTTTAAAACATTCGCTAAAGAAAAGGGATTCGAACGATTAGTATTACAAGAAGTTATAACTGAAGAAGGTTACCACTTTGCATTAAAAAATGGTTTCTCAAAAAAGGTTGGTCCATTCGAGGAAATATTTAGAAAGCCCGATAGTACTGACGGAAATTATGAATTACATTTATAAAGAATAAAAAAAGTGAACGAATATTTTCCTTATGCGTTCACTTTTTTACTTGATTAATCATCCACCACAGCTTATTCTTTTCTTTCCATAAGAGCAATTCCCCTATACTTTTAAATATTAAAATCGCTGTTAAACACATATCCACATCCATTTGATGTTAACACAACAATTGTTGTATTTTAAAAAAAGGGGGACTTCTCACAAGAGATATCCCCTTTTCATTCTTAAAAATGGTAAAATATAGTTCAAGGAGGGAGAAGAATGAGGAAACTAAAAGTAACTGTTTTTATCTTATTACTGGGCATACCACTATCCCTATTAAATGGTTGCTCTACAGACACAAAACTATTAGAAAAACCAATAGGAGATTATTTGTCCGAAAACTACGGGATAAAGAATGGGGATTTTAAAATTCTTTCTACTGATAGTGGGTTTGGAGCTTCTCATCAACAGACTTACGTGGAAATAAAAAAACCATACCGCACTCTTGCTTATTTACTTGTAGACAAAGAATCATATGAAATAGTTAAAAATGGAAGCGATGATGTTTTTCTAGAAATATTTAAAGGAGCTTATGTTGAACAACATCGTGATGTTTTGAAACAATCCGATAAGATAATAAAAAAGTATAACTTATTAAGTAAATTCTCCTATCGTAAAAATAAACCAAATTTCTATTACTATTTAGATATACATATAGATAAAGAAAAAGAAAAGGAATTAATTGAAAATTTCAAACGTGATCAAAAAATAAACACTGACAATATAATGAAAATGTTAAAAGATAGTAAACCTAGAGATCATGCTAATTATACAGGAGTTATCAATTTTAATTACTATTACAATACCTACAAAAATAGTGAAACTGTTCCCAATGCTCAAAGTATTATGGATGATTTTGAAAAGAGCCACGTGCTAACAGAGGGCATTTATAAGATATCTGTTGTGACCATGTATTCCAGCCCTAATGAAACAACCATAGGAGGAACGGACAGTCGTAATAATAATGTCATGTTTACCGTGGATGAACAAGGGAAATTCGAAATATTAAAAACAACTGTAGATTCTTGATAAAATAGGCCAATTGTTGTGTTTTAAATAAAGGGCGACTTCCCACAAGGGATAGAGAGCCCCTTTTGTTTTTATCGCTGTTCTTGTTCTATTATTAATAACTCAGTGGTTCAAACCCACTTAGCCAAAAACGGGGACAGCTCAACTTTGAGCATCCCCCCACTGAAAAAGGTACGTCCAACTTTGGACAGTCCTCCCTGCTTAATTAATTGCATAAGCATATATAACTAAGTCTTCTTTATTACCTTCAAAGTCATCAATTCGAGTTATGCCATACTCTTTACCTCTAAACATAATGCTCATACTTGGATGTAAATCATTTCTCCATCCAATTCACCTATTTTCTTTTTAACTTCCTCTTCAGCTTTACGAACAGCCAATATACGAGGTACTGATATTTTCATAAAAAACTCTGCCATTTTCAATGCAGTTTCCTCACTTGGTGGATTATCTAGTATAGTTCTTTTCTTTCCATAAGATCCTCCCTTTCATTCATGATTTTTTACATCTTTTCTTTTTATTTTCCTTGTAAGTGAGTATGTAACATAGTTTTCCATCTTCCAAAACAGATTCCCTATCATAATCCAACAGAATTTCAGCCGGATTAATTTCTTCTATGTTACAAATAAAGAGCATGTCTTGAAAAAATAAATTAATCAAAACAGCTCTCCCTTATCCTTAATTATTTCCTTTTAATTCAAATTAAAGCTTATTAGCTCTAACCGCTTTATTAAATTCTATCCAGTTATAATAAGGATAATTATTTGAGGTTAAATAGAAATTTTCTCTCGCAGTAACAATTAAAGATTTCACTTTATATTGTTCATCTCCATCTTTAATATTAAATAAATCCAATACTTCTTTTTTATGCAAAATCAATGCCTCTTGCCTATTTTTTATTTTTTCTGTAGTTTTTTTACTAGTAAGTTTTTTTGTATCTTTAACCATCATTTCTTTTAATGAAGTTGCAGGTTGATAATATTTTACTTCTATATTAAATATAATTTTGTTTGTTTCATCCAAGGCTAGTACATCAATATCTCCCTTGTTAGATAAGATATTGGTACCATTACTAATAATTTTATCTATTTCAAATCTAGGAACATAAACAATTTCACCACTATATCTTTTCTTCTCAAATGGAACGCGATAACCTCCCTCGATTAAAATGTCTACTACGCTAGCAACAAAATAACTTGTCATATGCTTAGTTATTCCGTCCATTTCTTTGTTCATCAAGTTCATATCTTTTTGATACTCTTCAATGAATAGATAGGGAAAATGGCTTGAATGATGTAAGGCTTCAAACACTCCCCCATTTTGCATTAAATCATAAGGACCAAAAATAATTAAATCATTTACAACTAGAATAGATTTCAACTCATAATTAATATTTTTGTCTATATCTTTTAATTCATTTAAATTTGGCAAAGAAAATATGCTTATTATTTTTTCAAATTTAGAACGTTCTAGTCCAAATTCATTCTTAACAATCTCATAAAATCTATCCCTATTAATTATAATTAACTTAAAAGATTGAGCTTTAAATGTATAGGATTCAAAAAGATTTCCTAATCTAAATGGCAAGTCAGTTAATGAACGCATTTCATCTGGTGTAATCTGATACTTCGTTTTAAGAAAATCTTCTACCTTTCCTTCAAGCGTAAAGAAGTCTAGATTTTCTTCCTTTAATTTAAGTATTAAGTTTTCATTTTCAATTCTATACTGCTCTGGTTTTACAGTACTAGGATCCGCCTTTAAATTCTCGAAATACTCACCGAATACTTCATCTTGGTTTTGGCGTTTTAATATTTCTGAAACCTCAAGCTTTTCTTCGCCATCCTTAAAAATTACATCTAATACACTAGATATGTTCAGTAAAATTCTAGATAAAGAAATTGCGGTAACTAAATTACAATACCCTTCATCTAATTCACCTATAGAGGCACCATAAAAATTATTATTATCAATTTCAAAAATTAACTCTATCAGCAAATTTGCAATACTAAATTCATTCATCCACTCCCAATAATCTTCCGCCTTTAGGTCAATTGCAGCTCTAAAAAATTGCCTATGCATTAGTATTGCCGCAATTAAGTCCTCTTTTGTATAAAATGATAAGTGGTTTTTAATTATATCCTTAATATCTTCAAGTAAATTGCCAATATTGTCAGTCGAATATTTTCTACCTTTATATTTTTCTATTAAGTAAATTTCACTTTTTAAAAATAATAAATCAGCTTTAGATAAAGATTCTGCCCAAGATACGATACCTTCAAAAAGGGAATGCTTTAAAAATTCCGTGATACATTCTTCACAATAACTATTTGTATTAAATATATTTACGTCCTTTTGACATTTTTTGCATTTCATTATAAATACCCCCCTGAAATTTTTAGTAATATCTCTTCTTATGAAAACGATAAAAAGAATGCTGTATGGACGAGCAAGTTTAACAGTATTACAAAAACGTATGTTATATAACCTTTGATTTATTATTCTAAAAAAACAATAGATAATGAGTGAATAGCGTCATATAATGGTTTCACCAAAAAGGCGTAAGAACCACTTTTATTTTGCACTAAACATACTAATTGAAAATAAAAAAGGACACCGAATGAAATATCTACTCATTCAGTGTTCTTTTTATTATTTATACCGTTCTATTGGATTTGGTATTTCTTTTCAGTGCTAACACAACATTAGATCTATCATTTCTAAAGTTAGCCAGTGTACCTTCTTCTAAACCAGTCAATGCTTCAAACATATCTTCACGTAGACTTAATTGATACTCACTTGAAAGTTCTTCTAAAATGCTATTCCCATCAAAAACATCATTTTCAAGCAATGCAAGAATTGACTTTTTAATTAAAACTGGACTTGTAGGATTAGATTGTCCGTCTAATGGTTCTTTTTTTCTCCAGCCATTTTTACTCATTTGTCTTTGCAAATACGAATATTGATTGAAAGTGATTACCCCTAAATTGTATGCTCTTCTAACCATTACTCCCACAGAAACATGCCACTTCTTCTTCATAAAGACATAATGATCTAGATCAATCGGAAACATACTAACATCTCTAATAAAAGGTTCTTTTGGGAGTAGAAATGCACTAGCAAAATCATTGGCCTGCTGTTCCATTTCTCTTTCCTCATCCTTAGACAATGTAGATAAGTCAAGGTAAGGTTCATGAATCAGTATGTGAGCAAGCTCATGAGCTGCATCAAACTGCCTTCTATATCTACTCCCTTTATCATTACCTAATACTACAAAATAAACATCTGAACCATTTATTTTCCTTGTCTGTGTATATGCATCAATTTCAGAAACATTTATTCTTGAGGTAGAAACAATTATTCCATTTATCTCTAAGAGCTCCACCATATTTTTAATCGGCTTATCTCCTAGTCCCCAAAACTCCCTAGCTTGTACAGCCATTTCTTCTATGTTCATATTATCTACATCTAAAGTAGGTAAGTTTTCTTTAGGCAAATCAATATACTCATTAATGAGCTGATAAATAATTGAAAGAAAGTCTAATCTTAATTTCTGAGCCTCAAGATCTTTCTTCAAAGTTTTAGCAAGTGCTCTAAAATAAGCATTACCTACTTTATCTGTAACCGTGTCATCTTCGAAGTAAAACTTTCTTGGGAAACCTAATACACCTTCCAATTGAAGCATGATTTCTCCACTAGGTGGACTTATATTTTTTTCGTACTTAGAAATCATTTGTTTAGATATTGAAAGCTTTTCCGCTAAATCCAATAAACTCATTGCATTAAAGCGCCTAGCTAATTTCAATCTTTCACCATTAAATTTAGATGTAATCATCTTAAAAAATCCCTTTCTATGAGAAGAGCGCGATTTTATTCAGATGTTTTCTTGTGCTTTCTTTTAAGTGAAACCGTCATATCATGCTGTTCTTGTTCTTGTTGTTGTTTGTCGTCCTTATCACCATCATCATTAGAAGCAACAGTAATAAAGTCACTCCAATCCTCTTCATAAAGCGTATCTAAATTTTCATTTAATATATTAGCTTTAACGGATTTTAATTCATAGCCTTTCATATCAAGACTAATCACACAGAACTGTTCAATCTCACAAGGACATGCTTGAAGCATTTCCTTATATATCTGACGAGCTTCCTCTTCATCGAAATCCAAGCCAAATGATATTTGCATCTCTCTTCTCTGACTCAAATCTAACTTCTCCTGAAAATCCGCATTACATACCCCTGAAATGGCAGAAATGTAATGCATTACTTTAGGCTTTATCTTTCCTGTCTGCCTAGCATCAAGATTGTCTTGAGACAAAAGGAAAAATAAAGTCTTACTTGTTGTATCAACAAGCCCTGTAACTTTCCAGCCATTTCTCTTTGTTTTGAACGAAGCAAGCTCTTCCGCATCATTCCCAAGTTGATGAGAATATATAAAACTCCATTTTGCCATCCCATGACCATTGTTAAATCCATAATCATTTGCTAATCTATCGCTAGCCTTAGACAACGATGCTTGAACCCTTTGAATGATTTGTCTGATACTATCTCCATCAACATTCAGTTTAAAAGGCAAAGACGACACTCCCATTCTTCAATATTTTGTCCTCTTATCTTTACATTTTATTTAAAAAACGTCAACCTATAAACTTATATTTTTGGAAATAGTCAATAATATTCTTTTTCCAATTGAAATTTATATCAATTTCACATCAATATCCCTAAAAACACACCATACTTGCAAATATAGTCAAACTATTTAATTTCCAATCGATACACCGTTGTTTCTACCTCTGAATAGATTAGCTTCCTATCAAGAAGGTTGTATAATTTCAATTTCCAATCCCTCTGAATTGTCTTGAATAACGAAGGATGAAAAGTCACCAAAGTAAAATACTGCTGCTTTATCTGCCCAGCCTTTTACTGCATCTGTGCAATCAAGTGGAAATCCTAGTAACATGTAACTTACTCCACCGTCCTTTTTAAAAATAGTGGCTTTTTACGTTATTGAAAAGGATTTGATAAGTTTATATTAGAGTTTAACCGTTTAGTGATCTGCATACATTCCTCTAATTCCGTTTGTGCTTCATCGTCTTTCTTCGCTTCTTTTGCTGCAATTGCTTCCTCTCCCTTTTCGATTGGCTTTCTGAGAATTGCTCGTACATGCTCTAGAATATCCATTAGAACATTAACACCGTATTAGAAGGCGCATTTAATGACATCATAAACATTTGTTTTACCCCGTCTTTTCCGTACTCCTTAATCAATCTATCCATTCCTGTAACATGTTTGCTATGGTTCATTGCGTTAAATCGCATATTAGAAAATGTTTCTTCTGGTAATTTAGCGAAATATTTTCCCTGCTCTTTCTGCATTTCCTTCCATTCTTTATGTAACCTATTAAATTCTTCTTCACTCATTCCTTCATTTCTCGCGTTCATGATCAGTTTTGTTAACGCGTTAATACTTTGCTTCTTCATTTAGTTAAACCTCTTTCATAAAATTATTTCCGAGCATTTCGAATTATATTGATTGTATATAGTTAATACATTAGCAACTTCTTTCTAACACTCTTTTCTCTCTTTATTTAATGTTATTCGCAATTTAGGTATAAACACATTAGACAGTTACACAAAATAGCATACAGAACAAACTGAAAATCCATTTTTCTAATTTTCATTATTTCCCGCCCCAAATGGAAAAGAATCCTAAATAAAAGGGCTCAAGTGTTAACCTTCAATAACTAACGTTTCGTTTACTTCTTTTTCCTCGGCTTCAATATCTGGATTTTTAAGCGCTTTTTGTTTGCCACTCTTTTTCGGCGCGTCCAGGACATCAACTCTCTTTTCAATCTTCACTGAATAGTCGACTCCAAGTATAGGAGATTTTAAATTACCCCATTTTGTACTTGTTTCCCATTTTCTATAAATCTTGTTTTCTACATAACGTAACACTTCATTTACTCGCTGATCTTCTGATTCGTTCGGATCATCATAGTAAAAAGTATATTTGTCATTAGGTTTGAAGTTGCTTTTGTTACGTGATAAAGCATTCTTTAACCAGTTTTTAACTTGTCCGTCCCCTTCTTCCTTTAATAAGTCCATACGACCGAATAATACTTTCCCTGCATCTGTTAGCGGCGTTAGTTCAATATCATAAGTATGATAAGCATGTTTTCTTTCGCGTGCTGATAGAATCTTTTCATATAGTGTAATCATTATCGTAATACCTCCGATTTCGTAGACGTAACCATTTCATATAGTTCGCGGTAATAACTTCCGTAAAGTACGTTACAATGCATTAACTTTCTGTGAGCTTCATGCATTTCATTTAGTTCTACATTAATAACGGCAACTTCATCAGCAATAGACGTTTCTAAGTCATCTTTTCGTTTGCATAACTCGATATACCGCTTGTCCATTGCTGCGATTTCTTTCTTGATAACTTTCGCGGCCTGGTCTTTGTCTTCTTTGCTAAAAATAACAGTTGGCGTGTAACCAAACTTTATTTCGGCTTCATACTCTTTTTCTAGTCCTTCAACGATCTTTGTAATATGGTTATATTCATTGCGTGATGCAACGTTTCTTTGGCATTCGCGGGCTAATTTAAGTTTTTCCAGGGTTGGAAGGCTTCTTTCTTCTGTTTTGATTCGTTGATAAAATAATTCTTTCAATTTTAAACTATTTTCTAAATGTGCCATGTTTTCATGACCTCCTGTTATATTATTTTTTATATATAAAGTTCTTCATCTTCTTCGGTCTCTTCAATGTCTATACCTAAAAATTCTAGTAACTTTGACATTGACGTAATAACTTTTGTTAATTCTGAAATAGAATCATTCTTTTTGACTGATCCTGTTACACCCATTACAGATACGCCGCGTTCTTCAATATCTTCAATCAATTTGTTTTTGATATCGAAAAATTTCATGTACGTATTCACCATGTCTACGAATTGCATTTCGTTTTCTAGACCTTTATCTTTCAATTTAGACATCAGTAAATCATAAAGCTTTTGACGATCTACATTTGCCGATAGTTCTACCCACTTGTAACGGTGACGCCAATTGTTTAGCGTACTCTCTTTGACTTCTAATTCTGCTGCGATTTCTTTAAATGAGTATTTTCCGCTTTTATACATTTCATAAGCTGTTTGTTTTTTGTCTTCATTTGAAATCATACTTTCATCACCCTTTCATCACTTGTTTTATTATTTTTTTAAAATGAAAATTACTATTTGACGTGTATATTTGAGTTGTGATAATCTAAATTTAACGAAACAAACATTGATTTCATGCGGTTTATAGGTTCATACTTAACAATTTAATTTACCAATCAAAAACATGAATGTTTTCCTAAAAAAATAGGAAAGCATCTTTTTTTGGCCTTTTTTTCTATTTTCCATGCGCGCGACGCGAAAATAAAAAGAGAAATCCCCCCTCGCGTTGCCTGGCCCCCCATCAAATTGTTTCTAGAAATGTTACCGGGGGGTCTTATACGTGTGTAAACCAAAAAATTTTTTACTTTAAATTTATTTATTTAATCGCCATTCCGAAAAAGTGATTTGCATAGCATAAAACTATTTCAGCTTCATCTAAAGTTAAGTTTAAGTATTGTTCTAACCAATGCTCTCTAAGGTTGTTACTAAGCCATTCATATGATGTCTTCTCACATGCTTTAGGCTTATGTATGTGTCTTATCTGTTTGTAAGTCTTGTATATGTCTTGATGAAACTGTCTGTCTGTATGTCTCTTCCTTTAATAATCGTCTTACTAACGTGCTTTCATTTTCCTTTGTAACTCCCGTGTTCGTCCATGTGCATCCACAGTTCTTTATCCTCTTACCTTTTATCTCTCAGCAAACTTGATTCTTCTCATAATCTCAGCATGTTTCACTTTAATATAATGCGTACTGTAATTTAATTTGGCTCCTATGCCTTCTAACGTCATTCCATCAATATATTTCAGCTTAAGTATCTGTTGTTCTAAGTTTTTGAAATTACTCACTAAGTCAACGAGCTGTTGCAATTGTTCTTTCTTAAATGTGAGCTTCTTCTTAAGTTGATCCAGTATCTTTTCTGTTTCTTCATTGCCTGTATTAATTGATAATATATCTTTACCCCATTTGCTCTGACGTTTTAATTCAGCATGTATTCTATTAAACTTGTATTCCAAATAAGCGATTTCTTCTTCTAACATTTGATAATCTTTAAGGCAAACCAATTACATATCACCTACTTAGGCTCACTCTTTGTAACAACCTCTTTACCCGATAGCTTCATCTTCTTAAGGACATAGCCTGTACGAATATATGGACTATCTTCCTCAAAACAATGTGCATCCCTGTGCCCTTCACCTGTTCCATGATGATGAAACTTTCTACAGTACTGACACCATGTACTAAGATTTCCTTTTTCATCACGTTCAATTGCTAATACGATTGGAGCTTTTTTAGTTGCCATTTACTTACCTCCATTTTTTAGTTTGTATCCGAAAAAGCATCTTACCCGTCCCCGTTTCACTGGGGTGAACACCATTTAAGCTAAATATGAACACCAAGGTGAACCGCATTTAACATTAAAAGTTCTACCCAAAAACATTGATATGACTTGATTTTGAGTAGGGTGAACACCATGAACACCAGAAATCGGCAAAAGTAACAAACTGTGAATTCTTCTACTACTCTCTCTACCTATATCTCTATATTTTTACTTTTACACTTTTATATAGATTATGGTGTTCATGGTGTTCGCTTTTCCCTCTATCCATTGGTATAACTGGTTTTAAAGGTAGAACAGCAACTTGTGTTTTACCTGTTCACCTGTGGTTCGTTTGTGTTCACCCTATTAACATGAAGGTTTACCAGCAAAAGGCGGTGTTATCCATCCTCTTTCTCTGTCTTTCCCCTTTTGCTTTCTTACTGCTCCATACTTTTTAAGCGCTGTAGCTGCATTTTTTGTATTCTTGGTTAACTCCAGTTCCTTGAAGATGACCTTACTACTCTTCCATGTCCACAAGTCTTTAGATGCCCCCCAAGAAAATCCACTTAAAATTTCAATTTCCTCATGTGTCTGTAGTTCGCTTTCTTCGTTGTGTTCTTTTTGTTTCTGCGCTTCTTCACTAGTAAGTAGGTGTGAATCATCTTTTAACGCCATTGTGGCGATTTCTCCCCAAAACTGGTCAATATCCATTGCTTTCAAGTCACTTATCTTGTCACCTACGTTTATTACAGCGTACCGTCTATTCCCTGTCTTATCTTTCAAAAATTCATCGTCATTAACAGTAGCAAAGAATACTGTCATCCTTGGATATTTAACTGATAACCGTTGATATGGTCGCCTGAATTCATCAAAACTCTCTGTAAAGAACGCTTTTAGTGCTGCCTGTTCAAATTTCATTGTAGAATCTAGCTCACCTAATTCAACGGCAAAGTTACTTACTGCTTCGATTACACTGTCTTTGTTCTCTGGGTTAAGTCTTTTGCCTGTTTTGAAATAATCATCATCTAGTGAGCTAAACAACAACCTAAACCAGAATGTTTTCCCACAACCTTGAGAACCTTGGAGGACAAGTACAAATTCTTGGTTCATCTTTCCACTTTCGTTGAATGCAAGTTTAACAGCTTGGATTGCCCATTTCTTCAAGTATGCAATCCCTAATTCTCTATCTGATCTAGCGTTTAATGTAGTGAAAATTTCCTCTATACGACTCTTTCCATCCCATTTCTTAGATACGTTTAAGAAATATTCAGCGACTTTGTTCTTCTTATTACAGCTAGCTAAATATAAAAGATGGTCAATTAGTTTATCTTTCGTTACGAAATAATCCATATCAATAGCTTCTTCTATAATTCCTTGTGCATGATGATCTGCTATTTCACCATCAAAATATAAATTTAATGATGATAAGTATTCACGTTTTCTTATAACATCGTAATAAACCTCTATGCCCATTGAATCTAATAACTTCTTAGTATTTTCAGCTTTAACAAGGATTTTGTTTCTGCTATTTCTTTTAAAATCTATTTCATTTTGTACTTTCGGTTCTTCTTGTTTATGAATGCCTTGTCCACCACTTATATGTTCCTCGTAATACGCCCTCACTTTTTCGTCTTTCTTACAATACTCAATCATGGCTTTATAACTAGGCTTGTCCTTCATATCCTCCGTACCATTATCTAGGCGGGAAAATTTATGTAGCCTATATAAGTCAAAACTGTTTACATTCTTACCGCTTATCGGGTCTGTTGAATGATTGCTATGTGCATGCGTACCATCGTCATAAACAATTAATCCACCTTTAGAGCTTCCTTCAACATAGGTATATCTATTGTTTCTAAATGGCTCATATTTATCTGACAAGAAGTTGTCCAAAACATCCGTTATCGAATAAATATTTGTCCATGCCCCAATCCAGTTTTGTTTTGTGCGTGGATCCGCTTTTTCATTATTTTTAAAGGTCTTGATTTCTTCATGTTGTTTTGTAATGAAGCTAGCATCAAAGAAAGGGAAGTCTTGATAATAAAATTCATAATTATCAGGGTTACTACAAGTCGGATAGTGCATGTGTCGCTCAAATTCACATGAAGTCTCATCTATCCACACTTGGAGAATATCCACTAAATATCGTGTGACTTCTTTGTAGTGCTCCGGCTCAATATCATGATGCAAAGGTATGATAACCCTGTAACGTGGATTCTCTTTTGTATGATTGTGTGTTGAATACATAGCAATCGCAAAATTTGTAAAACCCTCAATGTTCTCCCATACATTTACACCTTCTGGCACTTCATCTATATCGATTAATATAATGCTTCTGCTTTTTACATTGGCTTTATTCCTACGATTTTGAACATATCCACCTATAAAACCACCTGCATTGCCTTTCTCATTGGTTATCATAGGATCGCTTATCCTATTTAAAAGCTCTCCGTATGCTATCTTTTGGTTAATAGCATTTGTGTTGGTAAGTGATTTAAAATTAGTTATATCTATTAACCTGTCATATTTAAGCTCTATTTTTTCTTTATGTGATGTTATAGTAGATAACACTTTCTCACCTCCTTGATGCTGAATAATGTTTTTAAAAGTAATTATCATATTTGCTTTAACATTCGGTTAATTTCTTCTAAAACTTTGATTGCTTTCGGATCACCGTTCTCCGCTTTTTCTAAAATAATATGTAACTTTTTTTTCATGTTTTGTTCCGTCATTTTTTTTAAAAATCTCCCTCATTTAAGATTCAAAACAGTAAAACTTTATGTCATTGTTAATAGCATTCATATTGGAAGTCATATCATCCAAAAATTCATCCACTTCGTTTTTTTTAAATAAATATTTACTACCAACTTTGTAATACTTCAAACCATTTTTAATAAGACGATCCTCTATAATTGGTTTGCTAATATTCAAATACTCGGATAGTTCTTTATAAGTTAAAAAATATTTTTGTTTAGCTAATTCCTCAACTTTTTCATTAATTGCTTTTTCTAATATTGAATTAACCGTCTTTTCATCAAGCTGAACATTTAACAATTTACTCACCCCTTTTTATTTTTTTCGCTGGACCTCTCCTCAATTGTGAAAATATCATCAAAGTTCAATAGCAAAGTATCGCAAATTTTTTTTGCAGTATTAGGTCTTGGTGATTGTTTTCCGTTTGATATTTGAATAAATGTTGCTTCTGACATACCGCTTTCACGTGCAAAAGCACGTTTAGAAAACCCTCTTTTTGCAATAATTTCATTAAATTCACTACGAGATTTTAATATAATCAACTTCCCCACCGCCATCCTAAACAATACATAAAACAAAATGATTAGTGTATTGGTTATTTCGATTTACACACTCATCATAATACCGTATTAATTGGTTGTCAAGTCATTTTGATTAGTGCATTGGTTATTTTGATTAGTTATGATATCATTAGGGTAAACTAATTCAAAAAAGGAGTTTATTTTTATGGGACTAATTCATTGTAATTTAAGGGTTTTAATGGCTGAACGAGGGCTTAACATTCAAAAAGTTAAAGATAAAACTACTTTATCTAGGACAACCATCTCTAACTTGTACAATAATTATGGATCGGGAATTCAATTTGATACCATAAGACAATTATGTGAATTACTAAAGTGCAAACCTGGCGACCTAATTTCTTACGTTGATATAAAGCCAGAATTCGAAGTTATTACTGAAGAACCAGAAATATCAATGGATGAGTCTACTCATGTTGTAGATGAAGAAGGAAACGAATATCAGTTTATTTCACAAATCGACACAACTTTAACACTACATTGCAAACTTTGGTATGAAGGAGAAAATCATGAATTTGATTTTCAAACAAAAGTACTGTATGGAATAAACGAGAAAAAACTTATCGACGGTTTACACATCGGGATTCCTCCCCTTTTTGAATTTAAATTAGATCAACTCCAATTATCTGGGTATGTGGAATCATATGTTTATAACAAATTAGATGATTTTCTAATCGAATGGGGCATTGAATTCTTTAATGATAATGAAATTGAAGGAATGGACATCTCATATATCGATCACTATGAGTTACTAAAATAAAAAAGAGGGGAATCCAATGGCATATATCTATAAAAAGGGGAAAAAGTGGGCGTTTCGTGCATACATGGGTACAGACCCTGTAACCGGGAAGGAAATAAAAAAGAGTAAATCTGGTTTTTTAACGCAAAAGGACGCAAAACTTGCAGCCGCTTTATTCGAAAGACAATTTCATAATGGGGAATATATTCAGCCCTCTAAAATAGCCTTCTTAAACCTTTATAACGATTGGGAAAGACATTATAGTCAAGATGCTAAAGAAAGCAGTGTGAGGGCCAGAAGGATTGCTTTAAAGCATATTATTAATGAGTTTGGACAACTTCCGATTCAAAAGATAACTAAAAAGGATTATCAAGACTTTATAGATAAGCTTGCTACTCAATTCAGTACAAACTATGTGTCCAGTATTCATACTTCGACAAATATGGTATTCGAATATGCTATTACAAATAATTTAATCAAAGAAGCACCAACGAAGGGCATTAAACTACCAAAGAAAAAGAAAACCGTATCTGATCTTGAAAATGATAATTCTATTAATGAAAAATTTCTTGAAAAAGAGGAATTGGAAGAATTTCTAACTGTCACTAAAAATGAAGGCTTGGAGAGCGATTTACTTGCCTTCACTATGTTAGCTTATACTGGTTTAAGAATTGGGGAATTGGTAGCTTTAAAATGGTCTGATATTGATATTGATGAACATACACTAAGGGTTATAAAGACTTACTACAATCCAACGAACAACAAGTTAAAATATACATTACTAACACCTAAAACAGAGGGTTCCATTCGCACTATAACAATAGACCCTCTTTTAGTTGCTATGCTCAAGCAACACAAACAACAACAAGAAAAAATAATAACAGATAACAAACCTTTTTATAAAGATAATGATTTTATTTTTTCAACCAATGAAGGTTATCCTAAGACAATTAAGCATTTATCAATTAGAATGCAGCGATTACTTAAGAAAACATCTATACAAAAACAAGTCACACCTCATTCATTTAGACATACTCATACCTCTTTGTTAATTGAAGCAAATGTACACATAAAAGAGATACAAGAACGACTCGGACACTCCGATATTAATACGACAATGGACATATATGCACACATGACAAAGAACATAAAAAAAGAGGCTTCCAATAAGTTTAGTAACTTAATGAAAGACCTCTCTAAAAATCTCACTGACTAATATCGGTCACTTTTTCGGACACTCAATTAGGTGTAAAGACTTATAAATGTTGATATAACAAGGTTTTTACACCTTTATTACATCATTCCGCCCATACCACCCATGCCCATGCCGCCCATGTCAGGCATTGCTGGTGCATTTGGTTCTGGCTTGTCAGCAACTACAGCTTCAGTTGTTAAGAACATAGCTGCAACAGATGCTGCGTTTTGAAGTGCAGAACGAGTTACTTTAGCTGGATCTACGATACCAGTCTCAAGCATGTTTACCCATTCGCCAGTAGCTGCGTTGAAACCAACGCCTACTTTTTCGCCTTTTAGACGCTCTACAACTACAGATCCTTCTAGACCAGCGTTGATTGCGATTTGACGAACTGGCTCTTCTAACGCACGAAGTACGATGTTGATACCAGTTGCTTCGTCGCCTTCAGCTACGATAGAAGCTACTTTCGTGTATACGTTCATAAGTGAAGTACCACCACCTGCAACGATACCTTCTTCTACTGCTGCACGAGTTGAGTTAAGTGCATCTTCAATGCGAAGTTTGCGCTCTTTTAACTCAGTTTCAGTTGCCGCACCTACTTTAATTACCGCTACGCCACCTGCAAGTTTTGCAAGACGCTCTTGTAATTTTTCACGATCGAATTCAGAAGTTGTTTCTTCTAATTGCGCACGGATTTGACCGATACGAGCTTCGATTTGTTGTGCATTTCCAATACCTTCAACTACAGTTGTGTTTTCTTTCGTTACAACAATTTTACCAGCGCGTCCTAAAGATGCAACTGTAGCAGATTTTAAGTCACGTCCTAATTCTTCAGTGATTACTTCGCCACCAGTTAAGATTGCGATATCTTCTAGCATTGCTTTACGACGGTCACCAAATCCAGGAGCTTTAACAGCTACTACATTGAATGTACCACGAAGTTTGTTCACTACTAATGTAGCCAATGCTTCGCCTTCTACATCTTCAGCAATGATAAGAAGTGGTTTACCTTGTTGTACCACTTGCTCTAATACTGGTAAGATTTCTTGGATGTTAGAAATCTTCTTATCAGTAATTAAGATGTATGGGTTATCAAGAACTGCTTCCATTTTGTCAGAATCAGTAATCATGTAAGGAGATGCATATCCACGATCAAATTGCATACCTTCTACTACGTCTAATTCTGTTGTGAATCCTTTAGATTCTTCTAAAGTAATAACGCCGTCGTTACCAACGCGCTCCATTGCTTCAGCGATTAATTGACCTACTTCTTCGTCAGCAGCAGAAATAGCAGCTACTTGTGCGATTGAAGATTTACCTTCGATTGGTTTAGAAATCGTTTTTAATTCTTCAATTGCAACAGTAACAGCTTTTTCGATACCTTTACGAAGACCCATTGGGTTAGCACCAGCTGTTACGTTTTTTAAACCTTCACGAATCATAGCTTGCGCCAATACAGTTGCAGTTGTCGTTCCATCACCAGCTACGTCATTTGTTTTACTAGCAACTTCTGCTACTAATTTCGCACCCATGTTTTCGAATGCATCTTCTAATTCGATTTCTTTTGCAATTGTTACACCATCATTTGTAATAAGTGGTGAACCAAATTTTTTCTCAAGTACAACGTTACGACCTTTTGGTCCAAGTGTTACTTTTACTGCGTTTGCAAGAGTGTCGACACCGCGAAGCATCGAACGACGTGCTTCTTCACTAAATTTAATATCTTTTGCCATAATAATTGACCCCCTTGAATTTTTAAATGTATATAATTAACCAATAATTGCTAAAATGTCACTTTCACGTAAAATCAAGTAGTCTGTACCTTCGTATTTCACTTCAGTACCTGCATATTTTGAGAAGATGATAAGATCACCTGCTGCTACCTCTAAAGCAACACGCTCACCATTTTCAAGCACTCGACCAGTACCTACTGCAATAACTTTACCCTCTTGTGGTTTTTCTTTTGCAGTGTCTGGTAATACAATACCACTTGCTGTTTTTTCTTCTGCTTGAACAAGTTCAATTACAACGCGATCACCTAATGGCTTTAGCATGAACAATAACCTCCTCATTTTGTTATGTAAATTTTATTTATTAGCACTCAACTCTCCCGAGTGCTAACACACTTATAATAATAAATAATCTCCATTTCTTTTGCAAGTAAAAAAATCATAATTTTTTCGCAAATTACTATATAAACGTTTCTATATAGAATTGTTGCTTCTTCTACTACCTTTACTATATGAATCGTTGTTTCCACTTCTCGTATGTTACAATATGAAAGACACCCTAAGTTGTTTTCGCTACACGTACAACTTTTTCCTGTCTCCTATTTCATTTTTAAATACAGATTTACAAAAAAATCATAATACGATTGAACGTTTATATCACAGATAGGATATTTACATGTTATCCTACCTTATCTCATACACTAGAGTTAGAAAGGATGGTTAAGCCATTTGAAGAAACAATATTGGTGGATTATCGTTACATACATTTTAATGCAGTTATCTGGGATTGTTGGATTACCACTTCTCCTAAAAACAGGCCTCTATGATAATAGAGGATTTACCATTGAGGAAAAAGGTCAAATCATAACTGGCCATTGGGCAATTATTAGCTTCTTTATTGCATTATGTATCGTACTTTGGTTACTTAAAACAGATATTCGTGACCGGCATTTAGATAAAATGCGCTCTTCTGCTCCAGCTACAATTGGATGGGTTATTATCGGGTTCTTCTTAGCACTGTTCTCACAAAGTATTGCCGGTATGATTGAAATGCGTTTATTAGGGATTACACCTGGATCTGAGAATACAGCAAGGCTTATGGACATCGCAAGAACGACACCTTGGTTCCTTATTGTTATATCTATAATAGGGCCTATTTTAGAAGAAATCGTATTTAGAAAAATTTTATTTGGCACACTTTATAAGAAGTTTAATTTCTTTATTGCAGCTATCGTTAGTTCGCTTGTATTCGCGGCGATTCATTTTGATTTTACTCACTTATTGGTATACACTTCTATGGGGCTCGTATTCGCCTTTTTATACGTAAAAACGAAACGAATTATCGTTCCTATTGCAGCTCATGTTGCAATGAATACATTAGTTGCAGTCGCTCAAGTTGTAGTAAGTAATGAGCAAATTCAAGAAATGATTAAAGAGGCTGAAAAAATGCAAGGCTTTATCGGAGGATTTTTAATATGAGAAACTCACCATTGTTCATGGCTGCATTGTACTTCCTTCTTGGATGTGTCTTCACACGCTTCGCCATTACGAACGTGACAGATACAATCTGGAATATGTGGACAATACTATTTGCAGTTATGGCAACAATTGATTTTAATTTGTCACTTCGCCTTATCTTAGTCAAATTCACAAAGAAAAAACAATAATAAAACGCAGAGGTTGTCTCCTCTGCGTTTTATTGTGGATAATTTTTCAAAAAGTAAACAAGCGTTTGTAACTCTACAGCTAAATCAATATGATGAATTCTTATATTCTCTGACACATTTAATCGTGCTGGCGTGAAATTTAAAATACCATGCACGTTCGTTTCTGCCAATCTATCTGCCACAGCCTGCGCTACTGTAGCGGGTACCGTTAATATTGCCACTTGTATATCAGTTGATAAACGCTCTTCTAATTCATCTAAATGATATACAGGAATTCCTCCGATTTCTGTTCCAACTTTCTCTTCACTAACGTCAAATGCCATTTCAATTTTTGTATTATTGTTTTTCGTGAAATTATAATGTAAGAAAGCGGTCCCTAAATTACCTACTCCAATAAGCGCTACACGTGTTATATCATCTTGGTCGAGTGTTTCACGGAAAAATGATAATAAATAATTTACGTTATATCCATACCCTTTTTTCCCTAACGCTCCAAAGTATGAGAAATCTCTTCGAATAGTTGCGGAATCAACCTTTACCGCTTCACTCAATTCGGCTGATGAAACACGTTGCTTACCAGAAAGAGATAAGTTTTGGATAAATCGATAGTATAGAGGCAATCGTTTAGCAGTGGCCTGTGGAATTTTCTGCTGATCCATATAACCTCTCCTCTCTTCCTATCTTTATTCATATACTCGAATCAAATTCAGAAGTTTAGCACTCATGAATTTCCTTGTATAATAAAGAGAAGAAGTATTCTCTCTTTATTTTAAACTATACACTATTTTTAGTATGATTGAGAAATATAAACATGGCAAAGTTAAGAAATTATTTGAGGTGAAAACATTGATTTTATTACAAGTGAATGGACTTTCGAAATTATACGGTGCAGAAACAATTCTCGCAAACATAAAATTGGAAGTACAAACAAAAGATCGTATCGCATTAGTCGGCCGAAATGGGGCCGGGAAATCTACATTATTAAAAATAATTGCCGGAGAGTTATCTCATGATGGTGGTGAAATTATAAAGCCGAAAGATGTCTCAATTGGGTATTTAGCTCAAAATACCGGATTAGAAACATCTTTAACAATTTGGGATGAAATGTTAACCGTCTTTACACATCTACAGCAAATGGAGACAAAACTTCGAAGGCTAGAGCAAGAGATGGGAAAAGAAGAAAACTTTTCAAATGCGGCTGCATATGAGAGATTATTAGCTGATTATGACCAATTACAATTAGATTATAAAGATCAAGGTGGTTATCAGTACGAAGCGGATATCCGCTCAATTTTAAGTGGTCTTGGCTTCCCAGTTGAAACGCACCAGACGACAATTTCTACATTAAGTGGTGGACAAAAAACACGCTTAGCTCTTGGGAAATTATTATTAACTAAACCAGACTTACTTATTTTAGACGAGCCTACAAACCATTTGGACATTGAAACACTAACGTGGCTTGAACAATATTTACAAGGTTATCCTGGTGCGATTTTAATCGTTTCCCATGATCGCTATTTCTTAGATAAACTCGTTACACAAGTATACGAAATTTCTAATAAGGAAAGCAGACGATTTGTTGGTAACTACAGTAAATATTTAGACTTAAAATCAGCATTATATGAGCAAGAGATGAAACGTTATGAAAAACAACAAGATGAAATCGCTAAACTTGAAGACTTTGTTCAAAAAAATATCGCTCGTGCATCTACGACGAAACGCGCTCAAAGTCGCCGTAAACAATTAGACAGAATGGAATTATTAACTAGACCATTAGGTGATTCTAAATCAGCCTCCTTCCACTTCGATATTGAAAAACAAAGTGGAAATGATGTTTTGCAAGTAAAAGATGCAACTATTGGCTATGACGAGGAACCGATTATTGAACATGTAAATATGCGCTTAACTCGCGGTGACAGTGTTGCATTAGTTGGACCGAACGGAATTGGAAAATCCACATTATTAAAATCCATTGTGAATAAGTTACAGCTATTACACGGAGACGTTGCTTTCGGATCAAATGTATCTGTTGGTTATTATGATCAAGAGCAAGCCAACTTAACATCTTCTAAGCGAGTTTTAAATGAACTATGGGATGAATATCCCCTGCAACCCGAAAAAGAAATTCGCACTATACTAGGCAACTTTTTATTTACAGGGGATGATGTATTAAAACCAGTATCTTCTCTTAGTGGTGGACAAAAGGCTCGATTAGCTCTTGCAAAACTCATGATGCAAAAATCAAATTTATTAATTCTCGATGAGCCAACGAACCATCTTGATTTAAATAGTAAAGAAATTTTGGAGAATGCTTTAATTGATTATCCAGGTACTCTTCTATTCGTCTCACATGACCGCTACTTTATTAATCGCGTAACGACAACCGTTGTTGAGTTATCAACAGAAGGTGCACAAGAATATTTAGGTGATTACGATTACTACGTTGAAAAGAAAAATGAAATGATTGAGCGTGCAGAATTTGAACAACAAGAAGATGAAGTACCTGTTCAAAAAGTAGTTGCACAAGAAAAATTAAATTATCTCGAAGAAAAAGAACGTAAAAGGTTAGAGCGTCAACGTACTCGAAAAATTGAAGAACTAGAACAAAATATCTTAGGCTTAGAAGAAGAAATTGCTACATTAGAAGATCAGCTTTGCTTACCAGAAATATATGCAGATTATGAAAAGGCTAGTGAAATTACAACTAAAAAGCTCACACTACAAGAACAACTTGAAGCTTGTATGGCAGAATGGGAAGAACTACATTTATAAAATAGCTCTAACAAGGTAACTTAATTGACTAAAGTTACCTTGTTTTTTATTTCCCAAAAAAGAATATATTTAAAGGTCAGACTTCACCTGATTTATCCACAAGTTTATGCACATATCCACCTTTATAATATAAACCCCCAAATAACTTTTCCACATTATCCACAACCACACGAAAAGTTATACACATTTCATGTACACAAAAAAACCCGTATTATCAACAGATAATACGGGTTTTATCCACAAGCTGTGGTTAATTTTGTGCATAACTATGCTTCAATATCTAATCCTGGATTTGCATTTAAAGCTAATGTCGCGCGTTTTCCTTGTTCGTATGCAATTGTACCTGCAGCCGCAATCATCGCTGCATTATCTGTGCATAAAGATAGAGGCGGAATAATTAGCTCAATATTTTCTTTTTGTGCAAATTCTGCCTCTAAACGTGCACGAAGCCCTTTATTAGCAGCTACTCCACCAGCAAGAAGCACTTGCTTTACATTATAAGCATCTGCTGCACGAGACGCTTTCGTTACAAGTACATCTATTACGCTCTCTTGGAAACTTGCTGCTAAATCTTCCGGTGCAATTTCTATACCGCGTTGTTTTGCGTTATGCACAGTGTTGATAACTGCTGATTTTAATCCACTAAAGCTGAAATCATACGAATCAGGTTCTAGCCACGCACGAGGCAAATCAATTGTTGGTTTTCCTTCATGCGCAAGGCGATCAATATGAGGGCCACCTGGATAAGGCATTGATAATGTACGGGCCACTTTATCGTAAGCTTCTCCCGCTGCATCATCTCGCGTTTCACCAATCACTTCAAATGAACCATGTTCTTTCATATAAACAAGCTCTGTATGCCCACCAGATACAACAAGTGATAGTAACGGGAATTGCACTTCTTTTACTAAACGGTTCGCATAAATATGGCCAGCGATATGATGAACACCAACTAGAGGAATATCATGAGCAAAGGCCACTGCTTTTGCTGCATTTACACCTATTAAAAGCGCACCAACCAAACCTGGCCCTTCCGTTACAGCAATTGCATCAATATCCTCAAAAGTGATATTCGCTTCTTTTAAAGCTTCTTCTAACACAACTGTAATTTCTTCTACATGATGACGGGATGCAATCTCTGGTACAACTCCGCCAAAACGCTTATGACTTTCAATTTGTGATGCAACAACGTTCGCAATGATTTCCGTTCCATTTTTAACAACTGCTACCGCTGTCTCATCACAGCTTGTTTCAATACCAAGTATAATCGTATTTTTTTCCATTATATATTCACCCACATTACAAGACCATCTTCCTGATTGTCTGCATAGTATCGTTTACGAATCCCACCATTTTGAAATCCGTATTTCCTGTATAACTGCTTTGCTACTTCATTTGACACGCGTACTTCAAGCGTCATTGTTTTTACTCCTAATCCTTTCGCTTCGGAAATGACTTCTTTCAATAAGGCATCTCCTAGCTTTTGACCTCTGTATTCTGGCAGGATAGCTATATTTGTTATATGTGATTCATCAAGAATTATCCACAATCCACAATATCCAATTACGAGACCATCTTTTTCTAACACAACATAATGTGCATGTTCATTCATCTCTACTTCACGGTGAAAGGCATCTGCAGTCCAAGGAGTTGAAAAAGATGCTTCTTCAATAGCTACAATTTGAGCAATATCATCGAGTGTCATCTTTCTAAATATCATATCCATTTTCTATAGACCCCTAATTCTTTTGACTTTCTAACCATTTGGTTTCAGCTTCGGCTAAACGAAGGTAACTAGGAACAAACGTATGCACATCCTGCTCTTCTTTTTGTAATCCTAAGAATGCTAACTCACTTGGTCTTGGGTTATTCTTAGTAAATGGAGCAAATACAGCTTGATCACCTAAATGTTCTACAATTGTTTCTTTATGCAATTTAACATCGTTACCAATAAATAGAACAGGTTGCCCTTTATCTTTTAACATTTGCAACCAATCAACAATAAGAACAATTCGGTCTTCTTCTATAGAAGTTAAATTCTCTCCTTCATATGTATATAACCCAGTATAAATTTGCCCACGTCGTCCATCGAATAAAGGACAGATTAATCCATTAAAATTAATACCGTTTGCAGCCACTACTTCTAAACTTGATACACCTACAATCGGTATTTGAAGTGACCAAGCTAATGTTTTTGCAGCTGTTACACCTATACGAACACCTGTATATGATCCTGGTCCAGCTGCTACAACGATTTTAGTCAATTCTTTCGGTTTTACACCACATTCTTTTAATAGTTGTTCTACAGCTGGCATAAGGCGTACAGAATGGTTTTTTGTTAAATTTGTAATGATTTCCCCAATCACGTTGTCTTCCTCAATAAGGGATACACCCATTACGTAATTTGAAGTATCAATTGCTAGTACTTTCATCTTGTAATAGCTCCTCACATAATCTAATATAGCGATTTCCAATTGGCTCGAGTACAATTTTCCTTGTATCGTCTCCAGCATGGAATAAGCTAATTTGTAACTTCTCATTCGGTAAATATGCTTCTATTAAATGAGCCCATTCTACTACTGTAATCCCTTCACCATAGAAATACTCATCAAATCCTAAATCTTCTTCACTTTCCGCTAAACGATACACGTCCATATGATATAGCGGTAATCTTCCTTTATATTCTTTAATAATATTGAAGGTAGGACTATTTACGACTCTTTTCACTCCAAGACCTTTTGCTAATCCTTTTGTAAAAGTCGTCTTGCCAGCTCCAAGATCACCTTCTAAAATAATTACATCTTGTGCCTTTACAAGTCCCCCTAATTTTTCTGATAATCTCTGGGTTTCTTCGGAAGATTTTGTTGTTATTTCATATTTGCTCACAGACTTCACCTACTTTACTCACAATGTTCTCTGCTCTTTATTATACAGGTTTTGAATATATAAAAAAGTCCTTAGGAGTTTTCCTAAGGATAGTTTGACTGTCTTTATTAGTTTTGTTAAAACAAATAAAAAAATACGAAACAACTTGTTTCGTTCTTTTCTTTATATAAAATGGCGGTCCCGACCGGGGTCGAACCGGCGATCTCCTGCGTGACAGGCAGGCATGTTAACCACTACACCACGGGACCATTTGGTTGCGGGGACAGGATTTGAACCTGCGACCTTCGGGTTATGAGCCCGACGAGCTACCGTACTGCTCCACCCCGCGATGATATAAATAGCTTGGCGACGTCCTACTCTCACA
>NZ_LDUK01000056.1:0-15463 GCF_001043575.1 Bacillus sp. LK2 | reverse complement strand
AGCTTTCACATTCATTTCTTGTATCCCTAAGCTCATCATGCCTATTAATGCGACTATCGGTATGATTTTTTTCATAACTTCTCCCTCTTTCCATGTCAGTTTCTTATTATAAAATAAATCACTTATGTTACAGGAAAGTGACAATTTCAAAAGAATATTTTTTAAAATATTGTTAATATCACATTACTTTCAGCAGAAATCCCCCCATTATGCTGCTCAACAATATTTTAAATAATAAATAATTCAAGTCCTGTACCGGCTTATTTCTCTTTTCTTGTTTTACCATCTGTATAAAACATACTAAAAGAATGGGGTAAATCTTCTTCTGGAATGCTATCTGGGGTACAGAACGCAAAATGGAAAAAACACACGTTAACCAAATTTGAAAATTAATGCAATCTTCAATTCCAAACCATACACATAAGAATCTATAATACTTTGAAACCTTTTGTTTCAAGCTAATATTTAGTTTTATCCTATGGATATAGATAGTAAGAAAGAACTCTCGGGAGCTCTTAAAACTAACTTTTTACTATATCAGCCGCGCTATTTGCCGCTAAAGAAAGAACCGATATCGCGCATAAAACGTGTAAACCAATTTGCTTGTCCTACATCAGATTTTGCTACAAGGTCTACTTGTAATGATTTACCTGATAAGAACCCAAGATCGTTATTATCTATAGGCGATATAATCATTTGACTAATTGTTACACCTTTTTTAATAGGCGCTTCTTGTTCTTTATTCAATACTTTAAATTCTTTTTTATAAACGTCTTTGCTGCCCTTTGGCATTGGAAGTGAAACAGCTTGCTTCGTTTGAACTGCTACATCTTTATCTTTTGCATTTTCTACCCGCACTGTTTCATGCCCTTTTACCGCGGAATCTTTTTCATAGGCCTTCTTCACTTCAAAATTCGCAAATCCATAATCATATAATTTCTTTGTTTCATCAAAACGTGCTGTATGAGATTTTGTTTTAATCACTACAGAGATAAGACGCATACCGTTTCTTTCTACTGTGCCAGTGAAACAATCCCCAGCTTCTGGAGTTGTTCCTGTTTTCAAGCCATCTACACCTTCATATTGCTTAATTAAACCTTTTAACATCCAGTTCGAGTTCGCCATATCAATTGGATACTTGCCGCCCTCTTGGAATGTTTTTTTCGAGATTTTTGCTGTTTCTAATATTTTCGGAAAATCTTGAATAAGACGTTGTGCTAAAATCGCACAATCTCTTGCAGACATTTTATTTTTCTCGTCTGGAGTTGTCCCTTCAGGATGCTGTCCTTTTAAATCATAGTTTGTTAAGCCTGTAGAGTTTACAAATTTATAATTTTTCAATCCAAACTCTTTCGACTTATCGTTCATCATTTTTACGAAATCGACTTCTTTTCCGGCAATTGCTTCAGCTAAAGCAATTGTCGCACCATTGGCAGAGCAAATTGCCATTGCCTCGTATAGTTCTCTTACCGTATAATAACCACCGTTTTCTAGAGGCACATTTGATAATGAGCGATCTTGTGAAATTTCGTGTGCATATTCAGAAACTTTAATTTTCTGATCCCACTTAAGTTTCCCTTTAGCTATAGCTTCACTAACTAAGTACTCACTCATCATTTTTGTCATACTAGCAATCGCTAATAATTCATCTGCATTTTTTTGATATAAAATTTTCCCGGAATTTGCTTCTACTAAAATTGCTGATCCTGCTTCTACGTCTATAGCAGGGGCTGTTTCCGCTGATGCTCTTCCAGATGTAACAACAATGCTACAAAATAGTGTAAGCACTGTTACTATTGCAATAAATCTCTTGCAAAACATACCTTTCACTTCTGTTACCTCCAATATCTTTGTACTCAAAAAAACGTTTTTCTAACGTAATCCCCCAAAAAATAGACAGTGTTATCAAATTCTATATACATATAAGGCATTGGGAACGATTTCATATAGACCATCTCATCTCAAACTTTTAGGCGCTAACACGAATCAGTTAGTCTCCCGCAGTTTTATCACCTTAACGAATAGCGGTCCCTGCAAATTCTTCAATAGTCATACCGATATCCACGTATTTTTTATGATTAGTGAATATTCAACTAATTCATCTTTCGTGAAGGTTATAAATTCATCAAGTTTGTCAATTGAATTTCACTTTAGTACTACTTCTGCAGCCAAAACCATATAGGTGAAAGCGTTCATTAAATCGGACAGTCGCTTACCGATTTGTACGGTATCGGTATCAATAGTATAGGCACCCAGTCTAGCGTCAAACTTTTTTTTGAATTGAGCGAATTCTCGATGAATCGCACGATTTGCAAGTTTAGTTTTCTCAGTTTTCTCAGTTTTTTTGCGTTTACCTGCAATGGTTCATCTGTAAAAAGTTTTACACTTGCAAGACTGACACCTAGTATTCCCACACACATCCCTATTTTTAATACCCTTGTATTTTTCGAAATAATCCGTACTTTCATATTTTTTAGGATTACACTTAATAGACAATCTAAGTAATACATTTGTTCCACATTTACAAAAAAATCAATCCAGTGTGCACCGCATATGGTGGTACCCTATTAAAGAAAAGGTATATAAAGTTTATCAAATCCATATGAGAATAGTTTCTTGGTTTCTTTGAACTACCCCCACTTCTAAACGAAGTGGGGGTAGTTCAATTTACTGTTTTATATAGCGTACAATTTCTCGCTTACGAGGTCTGTGTAGCAACCGAACCAAATCCAGATTAACATCCATCCGATTCACAATTAAATATACCAATACGTTAAATAGTTAAGTAATACAAACGGTATGAAGAGAATTTCTATTCTTTTCATACTTTTTTAAATTTGTTTATAAGTTTCATACGAAATACCTGGAAAGATGACAGCATCTCATTTATAAACAAGGCTCAAAAGTTACCATACCTGACAACGGAAATATTAATGTAACTCTAGTTCCTTTATTCACTTCAGATTCAATGCCAATTTTCATTCCTAATTTTGAGCACAGTTTTTCGCATAGATACAAACCCATTCCTGTACTTTTGCTAAATCTCCTTCCATTCTCTCCAGTAAATCCTTTTTCAAAAACTCTATTTATATCTTTAGTTATTATCCCTACTCCATTATCCTCTATAGTTAGTATTACTGAGTTAGCTTTCTTAATTGAGTATATACGTATCATTTGTTCTTTGTTATTTGAGTACTTTATAGAATTTCCTATTATTTGATTAATAATAAATTCAACCCATTTTCTATCACTATATACGATTGCATTAATATCTTTTATATCTAATTTTATTCTCTTATGAATAAAATCTCTATAATTTCTTTTAATTACAGTTCTTACTACATCATCAAGGTTGATTGGTTTTATAATATAGTCCTTACTGACCTTATTGCTTCGAGAATAATACAGCACCTGTTCTACAAACCCATCGATTCGATCCAATTGGGAGTCTATTTTATTAGTTACTTCATTTTGATTATTTTCAATTATTAGCTTTGTAGAAGCTATAGGTGTCTTAATTTCATGCACCCATGTTTCTATATATTCTCTATAATCCGATTGCATATCCCTATAATATTTTACATTTTCATGCATATCCCTACTGACCTCTTTAAGTATAGAAGTAAGCTTTTCCCCATGTATAAAGTTTGCTTCCTTTACTACCTCTGGAAGTAGGTATTTTTTCTCTAAGTTTTCTAATATGCCATTAATCTCATTATAATAATTTTTACATTTTATAAATTCTATAGCCATATATGAAATCAATGGAAAAAACCAAATACAAAAGACAAAGAATATTATAATGAACTGAACATTCGCAGTCAGCAATATACCTGCTAGTATAATAAATACCAGTACATTAGATAGTATTACTACCATTTTATCATTAATAAATTCACCTATATTCATGGCATTATATACCCTAAACTTCTTCTTGTTGCAATTGGATTTTCTATACCTATCTCTTCAAGCTTTTTTCTTAATCTATTTATATTAACAGTTAAGGTGCTATCATCCACAAAATAATCAGATTTCCATAAGGTTTCTATGAGTGAATCTCTTTTTACAATATTTCCGCGATTATTTATTAAGCATGAGAGTATTTTAACTTCATTTTTAGTTAACTCTACAGACTTGTCTTGATAAGTAACTGTTGCATTTGAAAGATTTAAATTAAAATCTCTATAAATTAAGATATTATTCGTCTTGAAATCTCCAGTTGTTCTTCTTAAAATGTTTGTTACTCTTGCTAATAGTATTTCTGTATTATAAGGCTTTGTTATAAAATCATCTGCTCCTAAATTCATACTTATTAGTTCATCTACATCACTATCTCTGCTTGTAACCATGAAGATTGGAACATCTGAAGTTTTACGTATTTCTCTGCATATATAATAGCCATCGAACACAGGAAGATTTATGTCTAGTAATATAAGGTCTGCATTCTCACTTTCTATATATTCGATAATATGATTAAAATCTGTGGGAGCCTTCACTTCATATCCATACTTTATAAAAAAATTTTGTAATTCTTCTCTGATGATTTCATCATCTTCAATAAGAATGATTTTTTTCATGTCTTTCCCTCCCTATACAGAATATAAGGCTATTACATCTTGAGAAACAAGGTGTAATAGCCCTAATGAGCATTATAAAATCAAGTATTACTTTTTACAATATTTTTATACCCGACATATGTCGTGTAGAAATATACTACATAAACTACAAGAAATACTAAGCCAGTCATCAATGCTGGTAAAGTAATGTCTATTTCTTGAAATGCGTTAATAAAATCATTGACTACATAAATTCCAACTACAGAATGAATTAGGGCAAGAATAACTGGAAGACTAAAGTATATGAAAGTTTGAATAAAAATTGTTTTGTCGATCATTGTTCCGTTTGAACCAATTCTCTTCAAAGATTTATATCGATCTATGCTATCACTGGCTTCTGATAATTGTTGAAGAGCTAATACAGCCATACTCGTTATTAAAAATACAATACCTATATATATCCCAATAAACAGTATGATAGTTTTCAATCCCTTACTTTCTGCACAAACTTCATCCTTTGATTTGCCTGCTATACGATTAATATTTAATTTCGGGCCATTTTCGTCATAAAAGCCCCGTGCAACGTTATCATATTTTTTATTATATTCTTCTCTATTTCCATCTAAATAATTTACATTAAGTACGGATGCAATAATTTTGTAGTCTGATAAAAACTCATCATTTATAACGATTGTGAAGAAATCAAATTGTTCACCAGAAGTGTAAAGACTCTCTTGTATAATTTTAGCGTTTTTTACCAGATATTCTTTTTCTTTAATATTCACCTTATTGCTATTTTTTAATCTTTCATTTATCGAATTAAGCAACCGCTTATTATTTGATAAAAGTAAAACTTCATTGTTATTTAAAGTGATTTCCTTTTCACCTTTAAGATTTAAAATTTTATTATAATCAGATACTTTAATGAAATCCATACCGCTTTTCTTATAATCTTTACGTACTTCTGGTACTAAGTCCCCCACTTCCATCCCTGTTGGATATACATTATAAGATACATATTTTTCGTTATTACTTATTTTAAAATTAGCTTTATTTAATACGTCTTCTATCGTGTAACTTTCATCCTTATTCTCCAATTTAATACTGGCATCAAATGGTGTTGCTTCTTTCATTGTTGCGTCCATCATTCTGTTAAAGCTGAGTCCTGTAGATAAAGCCACCATTGTAAGGCATAACATTAAACAGATTACAGACATGGATATAAAATTTGTATTAACCTTACTATTTATTTGTTTGATGATAAATATATTTAAACCTTTAAAATAGACTTTTTTATTCTTCTTTACAACATATAATATAAATCCAGATAAACTAAAGAAAAACAGCAATGTACCTAATATGCCAAGAATGATTGATACCATGAGCATAGGATTAGTAAAATTCAATCCGATTTTTAGTACAGTCACATATGCATATCCAAGTGATGCTACACACATAATAAATGTGATTACATAGATAAGAGGATTTCTAAATTTTACATCTTCGTTTTTTCTACCTGCTGTTAACATATCAATTATTTTGTATTTAGAAACAACATATACATTAAATAACATAACAAGTAAAAACATGACTCCAAAGTATAATACGCTTTTACCTATAGCACCTGTTGAAATTGCAAATTTATATTTATTGATGGGCAAGTCAAATAACCTTAATGCAAATGTAGATAATCCCTGCGATACTCCAATACCTATTATAAGTCCACTCACTAAAGATATAACACCAACTAGAAATGTCTCTGTTACTAATATTCTGGATATGTTTCTTCTTCCCATGCCTAAAGTCATGTATATTCCTAATTCTTTTTTACGTTTTTTGATTAAGAAATTATTTGCATACAATATTAAACTACCTAATATTACGGATACAAATACTGACACATTTGAGATAGCGTTCATTATTGTAGGCACATACTTTCTATCTGAAGCGTTAATTTCCATAAGTGCCTTTTGTGATTCTATTGAGTTAAAGCTATAAAATATACAAACAGCCAGTGTTAGTGTTAAGAAATATATCGCATAATCTTTAAGACTTTTCTTTACATTCCCAATAGCAATCTTAGAGTACATTATTATCGTCACCTCCAAGAAGGGTTATAACTTCGATAATTTTAGTAAAGAATTCTTTTCTGGAATCATTTCCTCTTACCAACTCGATAAATATTTTGCCATCATTAATAAAAAGAATTCTACGAGCATAGCTTGCTGTAAATGCATCATGAGTAACCATAAGTATTGTAGCTTTTAAATCCTTATTTAGACTTTCAAATCTTTCGAGTAATAATCTAGCTGATTTAGAATCTAACGATCCTGTTGGTTCATCTGCAAGTACTAAAGATGGATCTGTTACGATAGCTCTTGCCGAAGCAACCCTTTGTTTTTGTCCGCCTGACATTTGATAAGGGTATTTGCTTAATACTTGTTCAATGTCTAAATATTTTGCAACTGCTTGTATTTTTCCATCAATTTTTGAACTTTCCTCACCTTTTATAGTTAACGCTAGGGCAATATTTTCATAAGCAGTAAGGGTATCTAATAAATTAAAGTCCTGAAATACAAACCCTAATTCATTTTGTCTAAACTTATCTAGTGACTTTGATTTTAACCGAGTAATGTCACTATTATTGATTATTATTTTTCCCGTAGTAACATTATCAATAGTTGATATACAGTTAAGTAATGTAGTTTTGCCACTTCCTGAGGGCCCCATTATCCCAACAAATTCTCCCTCATCTACCTTAAAACTAATATTATCTATAGCCTTTGTTACATTATCTTTATTACCATAATATTTTTCAATTTTTTCTACACTTAATATATTTCGCATTAATACTTCTCCTTTTTCATTATAAAAACTCTTTAACTCCCATTCATTTTATATAATTTCATTTATAGTATCGGTGGAATTACATTTCATTAACATTACATTTTTGTTATATTGAGTGATACCTCTACATGTAAGTTATCAGAAATCGCGATGGTATAAGTAAGGATTATTCGATGCCTTACCAAAGAGGCAGATAAATGTAGGGGTATCGGTTCTGGTGCAAAAACGATAAGACTTATGTAATTAATGGAAATAAACAAACTGGTTACGGCGTAACAACAGCTCTATTTAAAAGACATGGATTCATAGTCATTTCAGAAGAAGCGCCACATATTATTGATGGCCTACTATATCATGAAACAGATTTGGAAATTGAAGAACATTATACGGATGTAGCAGGCAGTATTGCTCCACAAACAGTGAAAGTTGTCGATTTTCAGGGAAATGGTTGGCTGAAAATCAAAACCTATATGGGTGACAAATGGATTGCTCCACAAGGTGTTGAATACGAACTAAAACAAAATGTAGCATTGTATAGAGGTTCATCATTTCTTGCGGACAAAGAGGAATATGGATTAATGCCGCAAACAGTAATTTTACTAGAAGATAGACCAAATGGCTGGAAACGAATCAAAACAGCATATGGGGATCGCTGGATTGTTCCTGATGGAGTACCCTATCAGATTACGAAAGCCACACAACTATATAAGGACCTTGACTTTACTAATCTTGAAGGATCGATAACTTCTGAAAAGGTTACGGTTATCGGTGAACAACCAGGTGGTTGGTATCAAATTAATAGTTCAAAAGGTACCCATTGGATAGCTCCAAACGGTATAAAATATAGAGCGATAAAAAATATAGACTATAAAGCATCCAAGGATATAATGAGTCCAAAAATTGGCACCATTACAAATGGTACAGTTGTTACTTTTGTCGACAACGATACAATTTTATGGAATGGTCAATATGTCTATGGGTTTCTAACTTATTTCTCAACTGAACTGATTGAAAAAACAGAGGACAAATACATAAAGCAACCTCGTATATATGCATCATTATCACAAATAAAAAATGTAGTTACAAATGGACATGACGACGGGATAAGTGAACAAATATTTAATAATTTAGAGAAATGGACAATTAATTTTTCAGGAATGAAAAGATCAGATATGAATATTCCTGATCTCAACATTAACATCGATATAGATTTAGCAGATTTCAATAAGGTCATGAAGGAATTGGAACAAACCACAAAAAATTTAAAAGTCAATAATGCCTTTTTAGAAAAGACATTGAATGAAATGAACGATGCAGTACGCCTTGCTAATGAAGGTATAAAGCAAATGAATCAAGGAGTTAACCAAACAAATTCGGCTATTGAAGGCATGAATAAAGGTATAAACCAAGCGAATGAAGGCATGGGACAAATGAATCAAGGGGTTAACCAAGCGAATTCGGCTATTAAAGGCATGAATGAAGGTATAAACCAAGCTAATAAAGGCATGGAGCAAATGATTCAAGGGGTTAACCAAGCGAATTCAGGTTTACGAGGAATGAACGACGCAATTGATCAGTCCAATTCAGCTATACAACAAATGAACGCTGGGATACAGAAAATGCTAAACGCCACAAATAAAATGCAAAATGGATTAAAAAAGACGATTAGTGGTGTCGACGTATCCGTTAAAGAGATAAATAGTATAATTGATACACCGAAGAAAAGAACACAGTCAGATTTAAACACTATTCATTTGGATTTTGATTTTTCTAGTTTAGAAGAAGCATTCCCTTCACAAACACCTGAAGAAAAATTACGAAAACAACAACGTGATGAAGCAATGTATAATATACTTGCTGGGATGCCGTTTACAGGTAACTTCGTCTCCCTCGGTGAATTAATCTCGGGTAAAAGTTTAAATAGTGAGGAAGATCTTAAGGCATCTGATTATGCATTAAACATGTTAGCTGTTCTCGGTGGTGGTGAAATTAAAGCTGGCGCAGCCTTTTTTGGTTCTATAAGTAAAGTTACTAAGCGCCAAAAATTAACTACCACAAAAGTGGACCTATCATGGCTAGAACGATTTGGTGATAAATACCAAGCAGTTGAAGTTACTGGAACAGCAAAGGTAATGAAACAAACTAGTATTTTAGATAGACGTGTATATCAGATGAAAGATATTGATTGGAATTATGTTTCATCAAACCCACAAGCTAAAGGTTTATCAAATTTAGAACTAGCGAAAAAAGGAAGAAGTCCTTTTTACAAGGATGATACACAAATTCAACTTCACCATACGACTCAGCGAGAACCAGGAAGCATGGTTGAATTGCCAGCTAGTAAACATCGGGAATACTCAAAACAGCTTCATGGCACAATTGATGATGGAGAGAGTTTTAGAAATGATCCAGTTTTAAAAGCTCAGTATGAGAGGTTTCGTGATTATTACTGGAAACAAAGAGCACAAGATTATCAAAAATAAAATGAAAGAAGGAGTAATGTAAATGAAGGAATGGATTTCTAACATTTTTTCCGAATGGGAGGAAAAAGGAGATTTTTATGGAGGAGTTGAAGATGAATTCATTAACCAACTTGAAAGAAGCTTAAATTGTAAATTTCCAGATAGCTATCGCTGGTTTTTAAAGCATTACGGTGGCGGAGGTATACTCGGAATAGATTTAACATGTGCAGGTTACATAGATAATTCACCAATACTTTCAGAAACTGAAGTGCATCGTAAAATGGGACTTCCCAACAGCTATGTTGTGATATGGGATGTAGGTGAATACGTATATTGCCTAGATACATCAAGTCTTGTAAATAGTGAATGTCCAGTTGTAACGTGGGATTTTGTAAGCAAGAAGACAGTGCTTGAAGCTAAAGATTTCTATGAGTTCTTATCTAGGAAATTGAAAAGCGCACTTGAAGATTATGAGGATTAATAGGTCATAACTATTAAAGAATTTATCATAGCATTAATGATATTGAATATCAAAGTATAAAGTACATTTTTAAAATGAAATAAAATACCAATTACCAAAAAGAGATTGGAGTAGAAAATTTTTTCTACTCCTTTTATATTTTAATAAGATTCAAGACTTTTCTTCATTACCCTACTTACTTAGCATGGATTCTCTTAAAGATTATTGACCAAATTAATATGAGCTGGTTTGAATTATCTGGATATGTTTTCTACCTACAATACTGTATAACTCTTACCTGTCTAGAAAATCGACTTTTTCTTTATTAAAGTTTGCTTAGCGTACGAAATTCGCGTTTTGTTGATGCTACCCCATCGCTATCAAGCTAATATTTTTAATTACCCCCAGAACGAAAATTTTATGCATCGTTGACTATTGATAATGAGACGTTATGTTAACCCCACATGAATACTATATACAACCAAAATTACACAGCATATTACTTCTTCTAAATGGTATAATAAGGAAAAAGAGGACTCTGAATAATGCCTTTAGGAACCACTAATTTCTTACATCATTATTGTAATAATCATCGGTGCACTGTTTGGCGGGATTATACGTATAATTCGGCATACCAGCAATCGCAAAAAGCAAGATCCAGTTGAGAAAAAGTTAGATAGGGTTATTCAACTGTTAGAAAAACAAAACAAAGATTGACCCTCCTTCCAAACAGGAGGGGTTTGCTGCAACTTTCGCAGTATGTTTACAATACCAAGTGTAAAGGGTAGGTAACGATGATTGAAAGGAGATTGCTGAAAGTGGAAGACCACGAAAAGGATATAGACTTACAATCACTTACGGATACAGATATTCTCTTGAATTTTGGAAATACATTGGCGGATCTATACCCACACTTAATTCCAATAGCGGCTTTTGCATATGACTCTTGGGATGACATTGTTATGCCTTTGTTTTTTGAAATGGTATATCGGACTTTTGCTTATAAATACGGGATTGATGTCAAGCCAAATGAGTGTCATACATACTCCTTCACATTACATTGTTATAAAAAAATCCACCATATAGAGTGTATTCCAAAGAAAGACAGAACAAAGGCATATGTGAACGGAGAAATCACCTGTCTTCATCGCTCAGATTTGTCAAATAAACTCATGATTTTCAAGTCCTTTGGTAATGGAGTCCATTCTTTAACAATGGGAATTGAGCTCGAAGATGCAAAGCAAGTCCATTTTGATATGGTTGAAGTCGAAATTGTATGTAAGGAGACGGGCTATCGCTTTTTAAAGCATGCCAACGATACTATATTTCTCCCTAAAGATTCGTTACTTTTCGAGTTTGTAGCGGAGACATATGATAAAGCTAAGCATGAGTGTTACAAGACCAAGTATGTGTAAAAACAACTTCCTATATCGAGAATTATGTCAATAGGCTGTCCATGTGGGCAGCTTATTTACATAATTTTCGAAAGTGGAAGTTTAAAAGTTTTTAGTTTCTTTCTCAATTAAAGCGTCCGTTAGTTAAAGATTATGGATAATTAATTTGAAGGTGTTTTTATTTAAATACACCTTTTCTTTTGGAAAGCCAATCTTCTAAGGCATCTTCGTGTAGTTTTGTGAATAATTTCGGTATTTGGTCTATTGGGAAGTATTTTAAATCTAAAGTTTCAATACCATCTGCAGTAAGTTCCCCATCAATTGGTTTGCATTGAAAACAATGAACGATAGTCTGAGCTTTATCTCCGTTCGGAAACTCACCAAAATATTTAGAGTAGACACCTATAAGATGTTCAACTTCAACATTTAATCCTGTCTCCTCAAGTATTTCTCGTTTAGCGGTTTCTTCAAGAGATTCTCCAAGTTCCATAGCACCACCTGGAAGACCCCACTCATTTCTATCTCCCCGTTTTTGTAAAAGGATTTCATTTCGTTCGTTATAAACGATACCTCCAGCAAAATTAAGAAATATTAAATCGTGCCCTACTTTTTCCCGAATATAGCGAATGTAGTCCTTATTTACAGTCATAAATTTCCTCCTATTTATATATAAAATACAAATTAATTATATATAAAAATAGAAGGAAATGATAATTAAAGTAATATTGTTCCTTATTCAACTAACCTGTCATTTAGTTGAATAAGGAACAATGTATATCGTATACATGTGTGGTTAATATAACGTCTCATTATCGGTATCAAGGAAAGGGAGGAACCCTACTCTCTCAAAGGAACCTCCTTTTTTCGTTCTATGGACCTATGCATTTTTTTATACATTCCTATTCTGGCGCGGTTTTAGGTTTCTCGTTTGTTGTTGGATCAACCAAAAAACTGTATTAAATCTTGCATGTTCTTAGCGTGGGTTTTTTCCAAAATGCTGGCGGTACCCCACATCCATCAACTTAAGGATTTAGACTATTTTTGAAGTTAAAAGCACGTTACTATTTTCTTATGTTAATGAGAAAGGGTGACGTGCTTTTTATGAAGAATCACAGCACTTTCAATATGTTCACGAATTATATGTATCGATAAAATGAAATTGATTTTATTATAGTTAATTAATCCTAAATATAAATATAGTTTTTTTATAAGAATGCTATATTCTCTATTTACTTATATTTATATTTTTACTAATAAATTATGATGTAGATATTAATTTAAAGTTATTTATACGAAATAACTAAATGGACTTTTTAGGAAGAGAAAGTGATAAACCGTTTTGTTTTGTTAATTCACTTAATTTTCAAAATTAAAATCTATAGATGTTAATATTTGTTATATAATATACTTGTCAAAGTATTACCCCTGTAGTTTTTATGATGAACCTGTAAGATAGTTTGTTTGTCCCATATATTCAACTTAAACTAAATAGAACTTGTAGAGATTCCTACAAGTTCTATTTGGTTTTTGGGTTAAATGTGGATTTGAAATAAAGTTACGATTTTTTGAGGGGGAAAAGTAAATGTTTGTAAAGACAGAACGATTATTGATACGAAAATTTGAGTTCAAAGATTGGCAAGCTGTCCATGAGTATACATCAGATATCAATGTGATGAAATACATACCCGAAGGGGTTTTTACTGAAGAAGATACAAGAAACTTTGTTAATGAAAACATTGGTGAAAATGCTAAGAACTTTCCTGTGGTATTAATAGATGACAATATCCTAATTGGTCATATTGTTTTTCATAAATATTTTGGTGAACATACTTATGAGATTGGTTGGGTGTTCAATCCTAAATATTTCAATAAAGGATATGCTTCTGAAGCAGCACAAGCTACATTGAAATATGGGTTTAAGGAAATGAAATTACATAGAATTATAGCTACATGTCAGCCACAGAATACCCCATCATATCGAGTGATGGAGAAGATTGGAATGAGAAGAGAAGGCTATTTCAGGAAGTGTATACCACATGGTAATGAATGGTGGGATGAATATTATTACTCTATTTTAGAAGAAGAATAGTGTCTCAGAACGCATCATTTAAATCAGAATCTCTTGGCTTATAAAATCGTTAAAATGTGGGCGGTACGACATGCCCATCAAGCTAAGCTTATATAATTTTAATTTCATGTGAGATTTTTTCTTTATTGATAAAAGAAAAATTACAGTCTTCAAATCAATTTCAATAATTAATTCCATATTTTAAACAAGTTGAAAAATACTTTTTAAGAAAGTAAGCTGTTTCATAAAAGCATTACAAAACAAAAAAGAATCCATAACGGGTTCCTTTTTCTACGCGCTTCAAAAGGCACACCTTTAGATACATTTTTTACTTTCATGTATTAAGTGTTTGATTAAAAGAATGTTTTAGACTATAGAAAAAAGTATTAGACTATTAAAAAATAGTTGTAGACTGAAAATATGCTTTCTGTACCTGAAGGAGAATGTGTTGGGCGAGATGACTGGCGGAGTTGGAAGGATAGCAGAGTATAAGATAACCGCCTGTGATGGCGGTCAATTTTTAACGTAGTAATGGAGTTTATGTAATCATCTAAAAAGTGCATCTTAACGAGGTGCATTAAAATATGTCGTCTTAATTTAACGCTTTTATGATGTCATCTACATATATTTTATCGATTTCATGTCCTTGGTTTGTTTGTTCTGAATCCACAATTATTCCTTGTGATTTCTCTTTGTCAATCCACAAATAGTATGTTTGAATTGTTCCACTTAAAAAGTGAACATTTACTTTGAAATTTGGCTTTTGTGTACTAGATGCATTTGAATGTGTATCAAAGTTTGTAGTTTCAATAGCGTTTACGAATGCTCCAACATCAAATTGCTTTACGAATATGTAGGTCTTATCCCCCTCCACTTCAATAAATTCAACAGATTTATTTTCTATGGAGTTTACTCCTTCACCATCCTTCGCTGTGTTATGAAGTATAATACCATCTTCTGACTGTGAGCAATCTCTTAGCATATATACCAGACCATGTGTTTCTTGAGGAGTAACCAGCTTATTACATACATCTTTGCTGTAGTTAGAATTGTATTTATGAGTAAAAGTGAATTTTTCGTCTTTATAAGTTACAGTGTTTAGCGCTGGTACTTTTGCTTCATCGTCATATAAATAATTTTTAATTTTTATTTCGTCATTTCTCTTATCTTTTACATTTTGAGAAAATGTTTCAAATCGTTCTAGGTTTCTAGACTTTTCTTTAGGTATGTGTATAACAATCTCATTTTTGTTCGCTTCAGTCGATGATCCCTCATTGTTATTACCACATGCAGCTAAAGAAGCGAGTGATAAGCATAATGCTCCAACAATTAATGTTTTCTTCAAATTGAGTTCCTCCCTAAAATATATTATAAATTTAATTATAGCAATAATCCGCTGTTATCTCTAAAAAACTTAGCACTTCGAATAGGTTATGTTTGGAACACCTATCTCTATATCATGTGATGAATTTTAATGTTTGTGAATGCTTATGATGAATATTAGTCCTTCTAGTAGAAACTGAATTTATGCCGTATATTTCATTATCGGTCGTAATTGTGAAATAGCAACTATTTAGTCTAATACTTTATTTTAATAAAAACCCTCTTTAAGAAATGAACTTTAGCAAGCAGTCTACATCTTTATGGGGTCCCACCACACATCCATCAACTTAAGG
>NZ_LDUK01000055.1:0-40713 GCF_001043575.1 Bacillus sp. LK2 | reverse complement strand
TTGGAATATCCTCTTTTTTTATTACACTAATTCTGCTTACTTCCCTGCTTCGATTTGCTCTAATGCAGCAGCTACTTGCTCTTCTGTTAATTCGTGTTGTGCTACATAACGATTACGTGGGTGCACACGACATTCATGAGAACATGCACGTAAATGTTTTGCTTCATTTTCTTCAGAGCATAAAATTTTCTTGTTACATTCTGGATTTGCACAGTTTACATAGCGCTCACACGGTTCACCCGTAAAGTGATCTTTACCTACAATAACGTGCTCGTTTCGGTTTACTGGTACAGAGATACGCTCATCAAATACGTAACATTGACCATCCCAAAGTTCACCTTGTACTTCTGGATCTTTTCCGTAAGTTACAATTCCGCCGTGAAGCTGACCTACATCTTCATAACCTTCTCGAACTAACCAACCAGAAAACTTCTCACAACGAATTCCGCCTGTACAGTACGTTAAAATCTTTTTACCTTCAAGTGTTTCTTTATTTTCTCTAATCCAATCTGGTAATTCACGGAATGATTCAATATCAGGTTTAATTGCACCTTTGAAGTGTCCTAAATCAAACTCATAATCATTTCGTGCATCAATGATAACTGTATCATCTTGTTTCATTGCCTCATAGAAATCTTTTGGCTCTAAATATTTCCCAGTTATTTCTTTCGGATTAATGTCATCTTCTAGACGAAGTGTAACTAACTCCGGTCGAGGACGCACGTGCATTTTCTTGAATGCATGCTCATCTTCTTCATCTACTTTAAACACGATTCCATCAAAGCGTGGGTCGTTCTTCATTGCTTCCATGTATTTCTCTGTTTGTTCAACAGTTCCCGAACAAGTTCCGTTAATTCCTTCTGTTGCTACAAGAATTCTTCCTTTCAATTCAAGTGAATTACAAAATTCTAAATGCTCAGCAGCGAATTCTTCTGGGTTTTCAATTGTTGTATACATGTAATACAGTAATACTCTATATGGTTTTGTAATTGCCAATGTATTTCTACCACCTATCTAAATTTTAAAATCATGTATAAGTTAACGTTCATATCAAAACATATATAATAAGAAAAAGTTTACAAAGTCAGCACATTTTCTTCAATTTATACTATTTTCTATAAGTTAACAAAAATAAAAACAAGATTACATCACAAAACACTATGGTTATGTTGTAATCCCAATATATTATATATCATACAATTTCATTTCCATCAATTAATATGCTGTAATATAGGCTTTATGTTCACATAAATTTCAAAAACAGCCCTTTAATTTATTATCTTCCCCTTTATTCAGCAACCATAAACTCCCAAAATATTTTTACATCGTCACACCATTCATTGCATGCAGTCATATAATTTGCATTAAGGAAACTTTTATGTTCAAATGAAATTGCCACATAATATATTTAAATGTATTGAAATAATGAGTAAGAATAAATACAATAATTTCATCAAGTTAAGATTTCAAAGGGGAAAACTACTATGAATAAAGATATAACAAAAGATGAACAAGTCCCTTCTCAAAGTACAACAGTTCAATCAGCCCATTTAGTGTTAAGCGGACAAACAAAAGGCTTTAAAAGACTGTTACCATTCTTAGGGCCTGCTTTCATCGCATCAGTTGCTTATATTGATCCCGGGAACTTCGCTACAAATATCGCGGCTGGATCACAATATGGGTATTTATTACTTTGGGTAATACTCGCTTCTAATTTAATGGCTGTATTAATTCAAACATTATCAGCTAAATTAGGAATCGCTACTGGGAGAAACCTTCCTGAAGTAGCTCGCGAAAACTTCCCCAAACCGGTTTCCATTGGTTTATGGATTCAAGGAGAACTCGTTATTATGGCTACAGATTTAGCTGAATTTATCGGGGCAGCACTCGGCTTATACTTACTATTTGGAATTCCGATGTTACCAGCTGCCTTAATTACAGCGGTTGGGTCATTTATTATTCTTGAATTTCAACGCAGAGGGTTTCGTCCATTAGAGGCTATTATTACAGGGATGATTTTCATCGTTGTTATCGCTTTTGGTGTTCAAGTCTTTTATGCAAAACCGGAATTAGGCCCTCTTCTTTCAGGACTATTTACTCCAAAATTCCAAGGTGTGGATAGCATCTTATTAGCGGCTGGAATTTTAGGCGCAACCGTAATGCCGCACGCAATATATTTACACTCGGCCTTAACGCAGCGCCGCGTAGTCGGAACAAATGATGAACAAAAGAAAAAAATTTTCCGCTTCGAATTCATCGACATTATTATTGCAATGGTTATCGCAGGAGCAATTAATGCAAGTATGCTAATTGTTGCTGCTGCACTATTCTTTAAAAACGGTCTACATGTTGAGGATTTAGATGTTGCATTTAATCAATTTAGTCATTTAGTCGGCCCTGCATCCGCTGCTTTATTTGGAATCGGACTCTTATCAGCCGGATTATCTAGCTCTTCGGTCGGTACAATGTCAGGTGATATTATTATGCAAGGATTCATTCGAATGCATATTCCGTTATATTTACGCCGATTTATAACAATGATTCCACCTCTCGCTATTATCGCTTTAGGTGTAAACCCAACTTACGCTCTCGTAATGAGCCAAGTTGTCTTATCGTTCGGTATTGCCTTTGCATTAGTACCACTTATTATGTTTACAAGTAATAAGAAGATTATGGGCGCACTCGTTAACCATCACATTACAACATTCATTGCATGGATAATCGCTGCACTCGTTATTGTTTTAAATATTTTCTTACTGTATCAAACATTTGTAGGTTAATGAAAAAGGGTATTCCGATGAAAATGGAATACCCTTTTTTCATTATATGATTTGTATTAATTCTACAAAGTATTTTTCCAAACCTTTTGATTCCTCCACATCCCAACTTCTTCTCAAAATAAATTCAATAATCTATTTCAAAACAATATCATCCTTACACCTTTAATAATCTTTATTTTCAGATTAAATTATATAATAACAAATACATTCTATTTTCATATGAAAAGGAGCGAAGACATGTTTCCTCTATTAAAAACCGATCGACTCATTTTGCGAGAACTTACTGAAGAAGATGCGCCAGGTATATTACAATGTTTTTCTAATACCGATGTACTGCGCTATTATGGTCAAAAACCATTAGAGAATGTAGATCAAGTAAAACAAATCATTAATAATTTTAAGTTGAGTTACAATGCAAGAAACGGCATAAAATGGGGAATCGAATTAAAGGACAAGAAAGGACTCATTGGAACAATTGGTTTTCACGATTGGTCTTCTGAACATAAACGAGCAAATATAAGTTACGCATTTTTTCCTGAACACTGGGGAAATGGATATGCCACTGAAGCGGTTTCTGAAGTTATATCATACGGTTTCCACACGCTTCATTTAAAACGTATCGGGGCAATTGTATTTCTTGAAAACGAGGCTTCAAATAAAGTGCTATTAAAATTAGGGTTTGAAAACGAAGGGGTTCTAAAAAACTATATGTATCAAAATGATATCCCATATGATACGAATTTTTATTCTTTATTAAAATCGGTTTAATAGAAATTATGTGTAAAAAAAGAAACCTGACTTTTAAAAGTCAGGTTTCTTTTTTAGAATAAATAATTTTACTTATTAGCGATATAAGCATTCTTATAAGTATAAACGCCACCAAATTGATGCTTATCAATCCCTTTTACATAATCCTTTTGTACATAAGCTGAGCCAATATGATAAAGCGGTGCTATCGCAGCGTCTTCTAATACGATACGTTCAGCTTCTCGCAACGCTTCCCATCTTTTTGTCTGATCTAGTACAAAATCATTTTCAGCTTTTTTTATTAGCTCATCGTAATGAGGATTGGAGTAACTCATTTTATTATTTGGATTGCTTGTCGTAAATGGCTCTAAATAACTAATAGGGTCTTTATAATCTGGTCCCCAAATTACCATAGATATATCGTACTCACCTGTTTGTTCTAATTGCAACTTTTGTTTAAATGGCTGTTGTTTAATTTGTATCGTTAATCCTTGCAAGTTCTTTTCTAAATCACCTTTTATATATTCCGCCATACGTTTTGCGTTATCTTGTTCAAACGTTAAGAACTCCATTGTTACCTGTTCTACCCCAAGTTCTTTTTTCGCTTCTTCCCAAATACTTTTTGCTCTTGGTAAATCATATGGAGAAATATCTCCATTTTCTTTTCTGAAATCTTTACCTGTCTCTTCATTTTTGTGACCTTCTGGTACGAGTCCATTCGCAGACTTCGCCCCATTATTAATAAAATGAGCGACAAAATCTTCTTTATTTAACGCTAAGGAAATAGATTGACGAACTTTTTTATTTGCTAACGCTTTATTTTTTTCATTAAATCGAAGCATCGCAATTCCAGGATCGCTCGACATATGCAATTCTTTTTTCCCTTTATACTTGTCTACAAATTGTGAATTAATAGCTACGCGATCAAGATTACTAGCTTCATATAAATTTACAGCTGTCATTGTATCTTTTACAATTTGAAAGTTTATTTCATCTAATTTCACTTTCTTTTTATCCCAATATGTATTATTTTTCTTTAATTGAAATTCTTGTTCATGCTTCCATTTCTCTAACACGAATGGACCATTATATATGAGATTACTAGGCTCAAGTCCATAATTTTGCCCTTGTTCTTTCAAAAATGATTCATGCTGTGGTAAGTATATCGGTAGCGCTAGCAACTGTAAAAAATACGGAGTCGGCTGTTCTAGTTCAACTTCTAGCGTATAATCATCTACTACTTTCACCCCAAGTTCATTAGGAGGAATTGCTCCCTTATTTATCTCTTTCGCATTTTTTATATAAAACAGCATGTACGCATATTGAGACGCTGTTTCATGGCTTACCGCTCGTCTCCACGCAAACATAAAATCATTTGCTGTTACTGGGTCTCCATTTGACCACTTTGCATCTTTACGCAAATCAAATATATATTTTTTACCATCTTCACTTCTTTCAAACGATTTTGCTACAGCGGGAATAGGATTATCTTGATCATCTAGTACATATAACCCTTCAAATATGTTTTGCATAACGTGTGCTGATGTACCATCCATCGTTTTCGCAGTATCAAGAGAAGGAATTTCTTCTGATACTGTTAGATTTAACACTTGTTTTTGAGCCTCTGTATCACTTTTATTAGCTTTATTAGTACAAGCTGTTAAAAATAAAGATGTAACAAGTGCCATTACCATTAAACGGCTCTTTTTTCGCTTCATAAATTGCTCTCCTTAAAAATAAAATATTATAAAACGTTATATATTATAGCAGAAATATCAATAGAAAGATGCGACATTACATTGAATATTTATTCGTTCAACAAAAAAAGCTACCCTATTCTATTTCCTAGAAAGGATAGCTTTCTCAACGTACATTTAAATACCTATCTTTGTAAACCTCGTTTATAACGACTCGCTTCAAATATTATACGCTCTTCATCTAATGTTTTACATTCACCGTTCCAAACGACACGCTTTCCGTTAATTATTACATCACTTATATCTTTTCCACTTGCTGCATATACAAGATGTGATAACACTTCATCTGCTGGTTGTAAATGCGGCTTATTAGATGGATCAATTGTAATAAAATCGGCACACTTTCCAGGCTCAAGTGATCCTGTTTGTTTCATCCCAATTACTTCAGCTGCTCCTTTCGTCGCAAGAGAAAGAGCTGTTTCAACTGGTAATGCCGTTGCATCTTGATGAATACCTTTTTGTAATAAAGTCGCAATACGCATTTCTTCAAACATGTCTAAATTATTGTTAGACGCAACACTATCTGTAGCAATTCCTACTTTAATCCCAGCTTCTAGCATCGCTTTTACATTCGCTATACCAGAGCCTAGTTTTAAATTACTATTCGGATTATGAGCTACCCGAACATCATGTTCTGCCAAGAAAGCACGCTCATTTTCATTTAAAACAACACCGTGTGCAATGACTGTTGGTCGCTTAAATAACCCGCAGCTTGCCGCATATTCTACTGGACGTTTCCCGTATTTTGCTTCAATATCATGTACTTCACGCTCCGTTTCAGAAAGGTGAATATGAACCATAGTTTGATTTTCTACTGCAATACGTGCACACTCTTCTAACATTTCTGTAGAGCATGTATATGGACTATGCGGTGCAACCATCGTAGTTAACATACCACTTTCCTTATAATAGCGCTTCACATATTTCTCAGCTTCTTCAATCGCTTTCTTTTCATCTTCTTTCGTTCCGAAGCTGAACAAAGTTCTTGAAACAGCAGCTCGCATTCCGCTTTTTGATACCGTTTCCATAATTGCATCTTGGTCTACTCCAATTGGGTTAAACATATCAGAGAATGTTGTCGTACCACTTTTCACCATTTCAAGTAACCCTAATTCCGTACTAGCAACGGCAAGTTCCGGAGTAAATTGACTCTCTAAAGGCCAAATTCTCGTCTCTAGCCACGGCTGTAATAACATATCATCTCCGATACCTCTTAAAAGACTCATAACAACATGTGTATGTGTATTTACAAGCCCTGGTAAAATCCACTTTCCTTTCATGTCTATTACTTCATCCACTTCATAATAAGAAGGGATTTCTCCACTATTCACTTCTATAATTCGATCATCTTCTACAATGATATATCCGTTTTCTAACACTTCATTTTGTTCATTTAACGTTACAATCGCAGCGCTTACATAAGCTGTTTTCAAAAGTATTTCCCCTTTCAACTCTATGTAGTTCCCTTTAATTAGTTACCACCATTATAGTAACTTATTAGAGATTAAGAGTCAAAAGATAATTTTAATTCTTTAGCTATCTTTTCCTTCAAAATGTCATATTGTATTTCATTCGTATCTGCAAATGCTTCTTCACGGCTCGACTTAATGTCCATATATTTTAATTTTTCATGAAATTGGCTCCACGTAAAATCATGTCTTTTCTCATCTACCATATTGTAAAAATACCACACTTCTCCTATCTTCGTCTTTTTTATCTCTCCCCCGCATAATTCTTGAACAATAAGGGCCGTTACACCACATTGTCCCTTTGCTGGGTTTTCGCTCGTCCACTTAGAACTCGTTTCTATTGACCAAGATTTTCTTAATGCTTCATATATTTGTTTAATCTTTATGCTATCCATTTTCAGCATCCCCTGACATCGGTAGTTTTACACATCGTATTGTAAAAGAGGTAAAAGACGATTTTTATACACTGTTGATGGTGTCTCACCGATTAACTTTGCCCCCATTTTCAAATAAAACCCTTTCGCATTTGGGTCACTATCAATCGTAAAGCTGTTTAGCCTTAGTTCATTTGCTTTTTCTATAACAAAATTCCAAAGTATTTTTCCGTATCCTTTTCCTTTATAACAAGGGTGGATGTATAGGAAATCGAGAGCATTTTCATTACATAAAAATGAGAAAAATCCAATCTTTGTATTATTATTTTCTAAAACATATACAAAATTTTTTTTTATGTAATCCTCTGAAATCGTTAAATCTTCCTTACAAGCTAAAATAAATTCTTCACTATAATCCCAAGTAGCTTTTGAATGTAGTGCGAGTTTACTTAATTCATTTGCTTCACTTAATAAAGCTTCTCTTATCTTCATGATTCTTTTTCCTCACCTTCGATATGTAAACTACTAAAATGATTCGGAAAGTAATTCAAAAAACCTTTTATTTTCATAGATTAGAAATCAACTTGCTAATCTATGTATCTACACTATTAACATCGACTCTTGCTAATAAAATAGCCTCATATATAGAAAATATTTTTTAAAATTATTTAATTTACCTTCGCTCCATAACATCTCGCAACTGCAACCGCCTGCGCTATATCTAATTTCACGTTTTTTAAATCAAAAGCTTTAAAATCAATTCTATCAACTACAGCTCCTCTTAAATCTGCACCGCTAAGTTTTACTTTGCCTAATTGTGCGCCCGTTAAATCCGCTTCACGCAAATCTGCTTTTTCTAAATTACATTCATATAAGTCAGCTTCAATTAAACGAATACCCTTTAGAATTTGTTTACTTAAGTTCGCAAACCTTAAATTCGTATATGACCAATCGCCTGATATAATTGTTATTCCGTCTAAATTCGCCTCTTCGAAATCAGAACCAGTCATTTTACATTCTTCAAACTTAGATACAAATAGATTCGCACCAAAAAACCTACAATTAGCAAACGTAGTTCCTTGATGGATAGAAGCATTAAAAAGAGTACCGGTAAAATCACATTCTATAAAATTACAATTTTGAGTAAAAACTTCTGATGCATCTATCCCTCTAAAACGGCATTTTATGAAGGTGCAATTTTTCAATTCCTCTTCTTTTATCCAAACATCTTGAAAATCTATTTCTACATATTCCTTATTTACAAATTCACTCATAATCAATCCTCCAATTTCTCAAAAAACCTCACTTCAGCATGAAGTGAGGTTTCTTCTTATACAATATGCTCTTCTAACCATGAAATCAAATCTTGAAATACATCTTCTCTATTCACTTCATGGAACATTTCATGTCTACCATTTTCATATAAACGAAGTGTTACATCTTTCACACCGCATTTTTTATAGTTTTCATATACTTCTTTTACACCTTTCCCCATATCCCCAACAGGATCACGATCTCCAGAGAAAATATGTATTGGAAGATTTTTCGAAGTCTTCTCATATTCTTCTAATCTATTTACTTCAAGTACACCATGAAATAATTCTCGATAAAAGCTCGTCGTACAAATGAATCCACAGAATGGATCAGCAATATATTTATCAACTTGACTTATATCTGAAGATAACCAATCAAATTTCGTACGATTCGGCTTAAAGTGTGAGTTGAAATTTCCGAAAGATAAGAAGTTTAGCATCGGACTTTTCGTTTTTGCTCCGCGTAGTTTCATCTCAATTGTCGCTACTTTATGACCAATGACGCCTAAAAACCCTGGATTCCCCCCAGTTCCTGAAATAAGAAATCCATCATATAGTTCGCCTTTAAGTTGGACAGCTCGTCTTGATAAAAAAGAACCCATACTATGTCCAAGTAAAAACAGTGGACATTTCTGTTCTTTTTTTATCGTTTCCGATACAAAAATCACATCAGACACAGCCTGATTCCAGCCTATATCTGGCTCAAAATGACCATAGTCCTCTTCTCTTATCACTGTTTTCCCATGTCCTTTATGATCATGAGCATAAACACCGTATCCTGCTTCTAATAAAGCATCAATAAATTCTGTATACACACCTGCATGTTCTGTCATACCATGTGCAATTTGAACAATCCCCCGCAGATTGTCTTCTGGTAACCACTTGCGTAAATAAATTTCCGATTCATCCAATGCCGTAACGAAATTTTCCTGTATGTTCATTTCGACACCTCCCAAATCTATTATGTATATTTTCTTTTAATATGAATATGCATTCATTATTCTTATTATGTATTATATGCAATTGCTTTCATTATGACAAATGATCTATTTTTCCGATTACATTCTAAACTATTACCTTGACGAATCAATGATAAAATTATATAGTTACTTACATAAAGTAATTATCATATTTTTAGGAGGTTTCAATTATGATGCCATCATTATTTTTAGCACATGGTTCACCAATGCTTGCTATTCAAGATACAGACTATACACGATTTTTAAAAACACTTGGAGAAACATATAAACCGAAAGCAATTGTTATTTTCACCGCTCACTGGGAAAGTGAAGTATTGACGATTTCTTCTTCAGATGACGAATATGAAACAATTTATGATTTCGGTGGATTCCCTCCCGAGTTATATGAAATACAATATCGAGCTAAAGGTTCTTCTCACATTGCAACTATGCTGGAAGCGAAATTTAAAGACAAAGGAATTCCAGTCCATAAAAATACGACGAGAGGTTTAGATCATGGCTCATGGACACTCCTACATCGTATGTATCCAGAAGCAAATATTCCTGTCGTACAAATATCAGTAAATCCTTTCCTTCCTGCAAAAGAGCAATTTGAAATTGGAGAGGCACTAAAAGGACTTGGACAAGAAGATATTTTAGTAATTGGCAGCGGTGTTACCGTTCATAATTTACGAGCACTCAAATGGAATGAAACAACACCTGAAAAGTGGGCAATTGAATTTGATGATTGGATTATAAATCATATGCAGACTAATGATAAAGATACATTGTTTAATTGGGAAAAGAATGCTCCTCATGCACAATTAGCTGTGCCAAGAGCAGAACATTTCGTTCCTTTATTTATCGCAATGGGAGGCGGTGAAAATAAAGGAACCGTCATTCACCGTAGCTACGAGCTCGGTACGTTAAGCTATCTTTGTCTTCAATTTTAATGAAAAAGGATGAAGCGTATATTGCTTCATCCTTTTCCTTTTTTCATTCACCTTGTTAACTAACTTCCAAATGTTGCTTCTCTGATAATTCCGCGTTCTTACTATGAAAATATACCCAAATACACGCAATAAATAAAAGTGATGATGTAGAGAAGAAAACATATTGGAAGCCTGCATGAGCTGCAATTTGCCCACCAAGTACTGGCCCAATCATATTTCCTAAAAACTGAAACGACTGATTATATCCAAATATTCGTCCCGTTACATGGGTTGGTGTATGTTGTTTTAGTAGAGTTTGTACGGAAGGTAATAATCCTGCTTGTGCAATACCTAATAAAAAACGAAGTATTAATAGTTGCCAAGCTGAGGTTACAAATGCTTGCGGGATAAAAATAATTCCTGCAGCAAACAACGCTACAACTAAAGTTTTTTGAGGACCAATATGATCTGATAATCTTCCTAGCTTAGGAGCTGCCAAAATAACTGCTAATCCTGTCGCAGACATGACTGCACCTGCAATCATTTCAATATGATTTGTTCCTGGTCCTGCCAAATGCTTTACGTACAACGTAATAATAGGTTGAATTGACATATTTGCAAGCTGAATAATAAACGTTGCCACAAATAAACTTATTATTAAATGTTTTGCTGGGACCATCGTCCATACTTTTTTCGGTTGTGCTTTTTTTGCTTTAGCAGAGTGATTCTCTTCATGTAAGAAGAAAAAGACGATGAGAAAGGAAAGGAATAAGAAAGCTCCTGTTACTAGAAAGACATGGCGCATTCCGATTAACTCAGATAAATAACCTCCGAGTATTGGCCCAAGTAATGAACCACTCACGCCTCCAGTTGAAATTGTAGAAATTGCCCAACCTGAATGTTCTTGCGGAGTTTCTGCTGCAATAAATGTCATCGCTGTAGAAAGGAAACCTGATACCGCTCCCATTAAAAACCGAAGTGCGACTAATTGATACACATCTGTCACAAACCCCATAAGCGTCATAATTATCGCCATACCAAGACTCGCACGAATAAGCATCAATTTCCGTCCATGTATATCACCAAGCTTTCCCCATATCGGTGATACGATCGCACCCATTAAAAATGTTACACCAAATGCAAGTCCCGACCACTGTGCAATACTAGAAGTGCCAGTCACTCCTAATTCCTCAATATAAAAAGATAAAAAAGGAATTACTAAACTCATACCGGCTGCAGTGGTAAAACAACCTAGCCAACAAATCATTAAATTTCGTTTCCAGCTGGCCATTTTCACACCTTCTTTCATTCGATACCCATTCTACACCGTTTCCTGGAAAAAGTTTAGTAATTTGCTTTATATATTATAAAACCCTATAACTCGCGCTATTTTTGTATAGAAAACAAGTTTTTGTAACAGAATCAATCTTTTTTCAAAAATACTCCCTGTGTTCCTATACTATTTTCTCCATATAAAACCACCTTCCTTTGCATTGTAGCAAAGGAAGGTGGTTAATTATCCCCTACAGGTATTAAACGTGCATTGCAGCATCGCTCATAAAACGCAATCTGACCTGCTTGTCCTATAATTGCATACTCATATCCGATTTTCTTCATTTACATAATATCGTTGTAGTAATGATATTTCTGCTAAAAAAATCCATACCCATCTTGTGAAATAAATACATATATAACTCGCCACAAACTCCTGTACCTTCCTTACAAGCACCTATGAATAAATGAACAGGATGAATAATACCTTTATTACACCCAGCCTCTCCTACTGCAACCTCCAATATTTTGTGTACACGTTTTGTGAATTTGGTTTCCTCCATATATATCACTTTCCTTAACAATTTTATATCAAACCGTATCCATATATAATAGAAACAATTACTCCAACTACTAATATACCTGGAAGTAAATTTGCTACTTTAATTTTAATAAATCCAAGTAAGTTTAATCCAATTGCAAAAATCATAATACCGCCCGTTGCTGTCATTTCAACTATAAATTGATTCATTAACTTCTCTGGTACAAAACTATTAATTTGCGTTGCGAAGATTGCAATTGCTCCCTCATATAAGATAACTGGAATCGCTGAAAATACTACGCCAATTCCAAGAGTTGTCGTCAATATAATAGAAATGAACCCATCGATAATCGCCTTCGTAAATAAAACATCGTGATTCCCGCGAATACCACTATCCAATGCACCAAGTATCCCCATCGCGCCAATTGCAAAAATCAGAGTAGCTGTTACAAAACCTTCTGATATACTTCCTTTACCTTTCGATCCAACTTTATTTTCTAGCCAATCTCCTAAACATTTTAACCTTTCTTCTAATTGTAGCCATTCCCCCATTACCGCTCCAATCACTAAACATAAAATCACAACGAGAAAATTTTCACTCTTCAATGCCATTTGGAGTCCCAGTACCGTGACCGCTAAACCAATTGCGTGCATAATCGTTCCTTTCATACTTTCTGGAATATTACTAAATAATTTACCAAGTAAAGTACCAACTATAATACAAACCCCATTTACAACTGCTCCTAATATAACCATTTTACATTCTCCACCCTCTGAATTCTTTATTACTACATTCTGGATTACACATTGATTTAAATGTTATCTATATGTTAACTTAATATTATGAATATTAACAAATGATTTTCACTATTAAAAACTCGCTTTTTCACATCTATGAATCTAGTTATAACTTACTTTTACTACATCCATTATGAGCATCATCGTGGAAGTTCATGATTACGGTACAAAGTGAGACTTTAGTCAGTGGGAGGTTTTTCATCTCCTACTATTTACTAATTAAATCAAGTGGGATAACACAAAAGGGACGGTAGCTATGAAAACTTTATTAAAACGACTTATTTTAATAGCCTTTTTCATTACACCAATTGTTTTATTAATCAATTACACTTACATTTCAAAAGCAAAAAATAAACCAGATCTACAAAACGCATCAAGCAAGACAAATTCAACGACCGAAAAGAAAACCGAAGACTCTGAAATTACACTCACCTTCTCTGGTGATACGATGTTCGATTGGCAATTACGTCCCATAATTGAAAAGAACGGGGCTGATTATCCGTTTCAACACGTAAAAGAGGAAATAACGAAAGCTGATATCTCCTTTATTAATTTAGAGTCTGCATTTACAACAAAAGAAAAAAGAGTGCCTGGTCAACAATTTTGGATAAAAAGCGATCCATCTACACTACAAGCAATTAAAAATACTGGATACGATATTGTCAATATTGGCAATAACCATACGCTTGATTATGGACAAGATGGACTACTAGACACCATTTCTCACGTCGAAAAATTAAAACTACCTTACACAGGAGCCGGAAAAAATGCTGAAGATGCCTATACAGCTCGTGAACTAACTGTAAAAGGGAAAAAGTTTAAATTTCTTTCGTTCGTACGCTTTATGCCTAACTTTAATTGGGTAGCTGGTGACAATAAACCAGGCGTTACAAACGGATATGATCTAGATCTTGTCACAAAAACGATTCAAGAGCAAAAGAAAGATGCAGACTATGTAATCGTCTATATGCACTGGGGCGTTGAAAAATCAAATCGCCCGGTAGAGTATCAAAAACAATATGTTCCTAAAATGGTAGAGGCAGGTGCTGACGCTATCGTTGGAAGTCACCCGCATTGGCTACAAGGATTTGAATATCACAATAAGGTTCCTGTAGCTTACTCATTAGGAAACTTTTTATTCCCGAGCTACGTAAACGGAAAAAGTGCCGAAACAGGCGTTTTGACCTTAACGTTTAAAGGGAAAGATGTTCAAATGTCGTTCAATCCTTACATAATACGAAACAATCAAATTTCTCCTGTGAATGAAGAAGAGAAGAAAAAAGCACTTCAATATTTACAAACGGTTTCTACTGATGTAGAAATTGATGAAAGTGGTAAGATAATTAATAAACGAAAATAGAAAGAGAGCTATTATTAGCTCTCTTTCTATTTCTATTAAATAAGTAAATCAAACAACACAGGATTTTTATTAAGCTCCATAAATTGAATGTTATTTTCTTGAAAACGAGTAATTAAAGCCTCATAGTCTTCTCTATGTTTCAATTCTACTCCCACTAATGCAGGCCCATTCTCTTTATTATGTTTCTTAATATACTCAAAGCGGGTAATATCATCTTCCGGTCCTAATCCTTTATCAAGAAATTCTCGTAGTGCCCCTGAGCGTTGTGGAAATTCAATAACGAAGTAATGCTTTAATCCTTCATAAATGAGCGAACGTTCTTTCATTTCTTGCATTCTATCAATATCATTATTCCCACCACTCAACGTACACACAACCGTTTTATCTTTTATTTCATCTCTGTATAGATCAAGCGCCGCTATAGATAGCGCACCAGCTGGCTCTGCTACAATCGCATTTTTCTTATACAATTCTAATATTGTCGTACAAACCTTTCCCTCTGGCACTAAAACAATGTCGTCAATTACATCTTTACAAGTTTCAAATGTTAACTTTCCTACCTTTTTAACAGCTGCGCCATCAACAAAACTATCAATCCTATCTAATGCGACATTTTCATTTTGTAAAAAGGATTCTTTCATAGATGCAGCCCCCATTGGTTCTACACCGATTACTTTTGTAGTTGGGCTTACACCTTTTACGTATGTACCGATTCCTGATGCTAATCCACCACCACCAATTGCTGTAAATATATAATCAACTGGTTTCTCCATATCGTGCATAATTTCAACAGCAACTGTTCCTTGACCAGCAACGACATACGGATCATCAAACGGATGAACAAATGTCATCCTATTCTGCTCACAATAGCGCTGCGCCTCTTGGAAAGAACTATCAAACGTATCTCCAACTAATACAATTTCTGCGAAATCGCCGCCGAAAAATTCAACTTGTGATACTTTTTGTTTAGGCGTCGTTGTCGGCATGAATATTTTAGACGGAATCTTCAATAAATTACACGTATAAGCAACTCCTTGTGCATGATTACCAGCACTTGCACAAACAACACCATTTTGTAATTGTTCTTTCGATAAACTTTGGATTAAATTGTACGCACCACGAATTTTGAAAGAACGGATAACTTGTAAATCTTCTCGCTTCACATATACGTCACATTCGTATTTCTCAGATAAAACTGTATCACGTTGTAGCGGTGTTTTAATAACGATATCTTTCATGCAATTATGAGCCATTAAGATATCTTCAATTTTCACTCTCTCCTTTACATTTTGCACCATTTTATATCATCCTTATCTCTTTTTTATATTGGCTCAATCAAAATTAGGGATTTTCAGAACTGCACCTGTATTCGCTGATGTTACCATTTGTGCATAGCGTCCAAGCCAGCCAGTTTTCACTTTTGGTTCTGGTCGCTTCCATTCTTTTTTACGCTTCTCTAATTCTTCATCACTAACTCTTACTTCTAACAATCGTTCCTCAACATCAATACAAACTATATCCCCTTGTTCCAGAAGTGCAATCGTTCCTCCCGCAGCTGCTTCTGGTGAAATATGCCCTACCGAAATACCACGTGAAGCACCAGAGAAACGACCATCAGTTAAAAGTGCAACATCTGCCCCCAATCCCATACCAGCAATTGCTGACGTTGGTGCTAACATTTCCGGCATACCAGGCCCGCCTCTTGGTCCTTCGTAACGAATAATAACTACATCTCCTTTCTTGACTTTCCCAAGCATAATGCCGGCAAGCGCCTCATCTTGTGAATTAAAAATAACGCAAGGTCCTTCAAATCGTTTTACTTCTGTTGCCCCACTTTTAATAACCGCTCCGTCTTTCGCAAGGTTTCCTTTTAATATACGTAATCCCCCTTCTTCACTATGAGGATTTTCGAGAGAATGGATAACTTCCTTATCTTTAATCTCTGCATGAGCAATATTTTCTCGCAACGTTTGCCCAGTAGCAGTTATACGATCAAGGTGGAGTACCCCTTCTTTTCGGCTCATCTCTTTCAAAATTGCACTAATCCCTCCCGCGCGATCAATATCTTCCATATGCCAATTAGAAGCTGGACTTACTTTACATAAATGCGGTACACGTCTTGAAACTGCATCAATGCGGTTCATATCGTAATCTAAACCCGCTTCTTGTGCGAGAGCTAGCGTGTGTAATACTGTATTCGTTGATCCACCCATCGCCATATCAAGCGCAAACGCATCATCAATTGCTTCTTCTGTTACAATGTCGCGTGGTTTAATATCTCTTTCAATTAAAATTTTTAATTTTTCTGCTGCTTGTTTAATTAACTCTTCACGCCTTGGGTCAATTGCTAAAATACTACCGTTACCAGGCAATGCTAAGCCTAGTACTTCACATAAGCAATTCATAGAGTTCGCTGTAAACATACCGGAACAAGAGCCGCAAGATGGACAGCCATGATCTTCGATATCCTTTAATTCTTCTTCTGAAATTTTCCCAGATTGGTAGGCTCCTACCCCTTCAAACACAGAACTCAAATCGACAACTTTCCCTTTAGAAGTCTTCCCAGCTGCCATCGGTCCACCTGAAACAAATACAGTTGGAATGTTTACACGAAGTGCAGCCATCATCATTCCCGGCGTAATTTTGTCGCAGTTTGGAATACAAATCATCCCATCAAACCAATGCGCATTTACAACTGTTTCTACTGAATCTGCAATGATTTCACGGCTCGGAAGTGAATAACGCATACCGATATGCCCCATCGCAATACCATCATCTACTCCAATTGTATTGAATTCGAATGGAACCATGCCTGCTGCACGCACTGCTTCTTTTACGAGTTTCCCAAACTCATTTAAGTGCTTATGACCTGGAATAATTTCAATAAAAGAATTACAAATTGCTACGAATGGTTTATCAAAATCTTCATCTTTTAAACCAGTTGCTTTTAATAAACTACGATGCGGAGCTTTATCAAAACCTTTTTTAATCATGTCACTTCTCATTTTGTCCAATCCCTTCTTATACATTTCTTCTCTTACTTAATCTATTTTTTTAAATAAAAACTCTCGCCTCAGCAATCAACTACTACTTAATAGTAGCTTTGATTGCTGAGGCGAGAGTTTCGCGTTACCACTCAGCTTCCTTACACTTCTCACGAAATATAAGCTCTGTAGGTCCAATCAGACCCCCGTCCTTTTACCGGAGACGATGCCGCCGCCCTCTACTCAGTTTCCCTTTCGCAAGCGATGCTCCGAGGTGATCTTCAATGATTCGATTGTTACTACTCTCACAGCCTTGGAGCAGCTCTCTGAAACGATCATAATCATCTACTTTCCTCTTCTCTGCATATATAAAATATAAAGTCAGAAGATTCTTAATTAACTTTTATTTATTAAACGTATTATAGGACTTTATTCTTTTCATTGTCAATATATTTTTTGAATTTTTCAATAAACTTAACCTTCATCCAACTAACATTTTGAATCACACCTAAACAAAATTTTATTTACTTTTGATATCAAATGCTTGTTTTCACGTTATTCTTTATTTATCCCCCCCTGATTCCCATTACGTATGAGAAATCAGGGGGATATAAATTTTTCGATACAATTCATCTACATCTTCTTTTCAACGGAAGTATCTTTCCGATCATACTTTACTCCATATTTATTACTCGGTCACAAATAGCATTTACATCCTCTCGATCATGTGTAACAAAAATACATGTCATTCCTTCTTTTTTTAATATATCCTTCAATTCTTGACGAATCTTTCCTCTTAAATCTGCATCTAGATTACTGAATGGTTCATCCATTAAAAGGATGGATGGATTAGGTGCTAGCGCACGCGCTAACGCCACACGCTGCTGCTGTCCACCGCTCAATTCATATGGATAACGCTTTTCAAATCCTTTTAAATCAATAAGCTCTAGCATATGTAGCAATCGATTCTTTTGCTCACTCTTTGAGAAATGATGTAAACCAAACTTAATATTTTTCTCCACCGTTAAATGTGAAAACAATGCATAGTCTTGAAAGACCATTCCCACTTCTCGTTTTTCTGGAACAAGAAAATGTTCATCATCTACAATCGTTTTATTCTTTATTTCAATGCTACCTGATGAAGGATACTCTAATCCTGCAATTAGGCGAAGTAATGTACTTTTCCCACTGCCACTTTTCCCGAGAATCCCAACAATTTCACCTTTTTCAATTGAAATAGACAGCCCATCAATAACATCTTGTTTTGCATTTTTATAACGGAAGCTAAGATTATTCATTTCAAAAAACATTACTACGCCTCCTTCTTCTCTAAACGATAAAAGATATATACTGATACCATACTAATCAAAACAATAATTAACGCTGGAATTGATGCTTCCTGTATTCGCTCATCACTTGCAAATTGATATGTTTTCGTTGCTAACGTATCAAAATTGAATGGGCGTAAAATTAACGTTAACGGAAGTTCTTTCATAATATCTACAAAAGTAAGAATAAAACCGCTAATAATAGTACCTTTCATAAGTGGTAAATCCACTTTGATAAAGGTTTTTGTCATCCCAAACCCTAGCATACGTGATGCTTCATAATACTTCGTCCCCATTTTTTCAAAACCAGCTTCAATAGAATTAAATCCGATTGCTAAGTATCGTATTACATAAGCAAAAATGACCATAACTATCGATAAACTTAAGACAAGTTTTCGATCTGTACCTACCCATTCATATAGTGTAGATAACCCTTTATCTACTGAAATAAATAATGTAAGTACACCAATAGCTAATACGGCACCAGGAATAGAGTAACCAATTGAAACAAACCTTGTTAATACGTTGGAAAATGAATTTTTTTGAACACGACACACATTTGCAATCATAATAGAAAGAACAATAATAATTGTTGTTGCTAGCAATGCTACAAACAATGTATTCTTTATTAATTCAATAAATTGTGTCTGTAACACACTTTCATACGTTAATAACGCCCATGAAATCATTTGTATGAACGGAATAGCAAATGAAAAGGAGAAAATCAATACACAATACGACAACGCTAATAAGCCTTTCCATCCTTTTAATCGAATTGGTGTTAACGCCTTTGTCTTACTCGTTGTAGCACTAAACTTTTTACGGTTTCGTAATAGTTTTTCAATAAATAAGAAAGTAATAACTCCAACCATTAAAATCGCTGCAAGCCTAACCGCCGAATCCACATCATACATTCCAAACCAAGTCTGAAAAATTGCTGTTGAAAAAGTTTGAATCCCAAAATAACTTGCTACTCCGTAATCATTTAGCACCTCTAATATTACTAAACTTACTCCTCCAACGATTGCGACTTGTGAAATAGGTAATACAACCTGATAGAATACTTGCCATTGGTTTTTCCCTAGTAAACGTGCATTTTCTATTAACGAAGCACTTTGATTTTCTAAATACGACTTTGTAATGATATATACATAAGGAAACAAAGTTATCGTAAAAATAAATACGGCACCTTGAATCGACATAATATTGAAATACGATGTATCTACCTTCCATTCTAACGTATTACGAAAGAAACGTTGCACAACTCCTGTATAACTTAGCATTCCACTATATGTATAGGCTGCAATATAAGGCGGAATCGCTAAAGGTAACACAAACATCCATCGAAATAGCTTTTTTAGTGGAAAATCATATGCCGCAACTAGCCAAGCTAGTGTCACACCGACAATAATCGTACATATCCCAGTGAAAAAAGCTAATTGCAAAGTATTCCATATGTAATCACGTAACATATAATCTTTAATGTGCTGCCAATTCTCGTTAACCTTCTGAAACAAACTGACCACAATGAAAAAATTGGGTAGCAAAACAATAGCTACTCCAATGAGGCTAATGGCTACCCAACTGTTCATATTTTGTTTCAGCATTCGTAAGAAATGCTGTTTTTTCATGTTTATTTCCAACCCACTTTATTAAAGATTTGTGTTGCTTTCGCGTTATTTTCACCTAGTACAGCAAAGTCTATTTTTTGCGTTTTAAATGTACCCCATGATTTTAATAGCTCTGGCATTTCTGCTTTTTTATTAACTGGGAATTCAAAGTTTGCTTTTGATAATTCTGTTTGTGCTTTTTCACTTGTGAAGTATTCGATTAATTTCACTGCATTTTCTTTATTTTTACTATGTTTTACTAAACCAGCACCACTAATGTTAACGTGTGTACCTGTTGTATCTTGGTTAGGGAAGAATACACCTAACTTTTCCGCGACCTTTACTTCTTCTGGATCTTGAGAATTCGCTAATAATCCAACGTAATACGTATTCATAATTGCGACATCCGCTTTACCGGCAACAACTGCTTTCGCTTGATCACGATCGCCGCCCTGTGGATCCTGTGCAAAGTTTTCAACAATACCCTTTGCCCATTCCTCTGCCTTTTGCTCACCATTTAATGCAATAAATGAAGCTAATAATGATTGGTTATATAAACTTGTAGAAGATCTTGCTAACACTTTCCCTTTCCAGTTCGCTGTTGCAATATCCTCATATGTAGACAATTGTTCTGGCTTCACACGGTCCTTTGCATAAACAAGAACACGAGCTCGTGTTGCAAGACCAATCCATTCATTATCTTTATCACGTAAATTTTTTGGAACGTTTTTATCAATTTCTTTAGAACTTACTGGTTGTAATACGCCATTTTTCTTAGCTGTATTCAACACACCACCATCCACTGTAATAAATAAATCAGCTTCAGTGCTTTCCCCTTCTCGTTTTAAACGTTCAATTAATTCTTCTGCTTTTCCTTTTACAACATTAACTTTAATACCTGTGTCTGCTGTAAAGGATTCGAATAATTTATCATCCGATTCATAGTGACGCGCTGTATAAACATTTACTATTTTACTCTCTTCTTTTTTCTTTGTTTTAGCCGCTACGTCTTCCTCTTTTTTTGACGCGCATCCTGCCAATGTCCCTAATGCCATCATGGCAGCTAAAGAAACTGATAACAACTTCTTCATGTTTGTAATCCTCCCTATTCTCCCCTAAAGATATTGATAATCTTTATCAATATAAATTATAGAAAACTATAATTCAATTACCAATCTATATTCGGAAGCATTTACATGCAGAATTTTAACATTTTTTCTACAATTGATGACAAAATATTTACTTCTTCTATATCCATATATATAATGTAGAAGAATTCACACAATTACTACATTATATGTATTAATTATTACGTGAATAAAAAACTTGATAAAATATTTCATCAAGTTTTTCACAGGACGCTTTTATCAGTATTCTTTATGCATGCAACAATAAACGCGTAGGCTACTAACATTAAAGCTTTCAATTACCTAGGAGGATTAGAAGCGTACCTATACTACTGATGTTCTTTTCCCTCTGATTGTTACTGAGAAACGGTCAATAAATTGATGTGGGCAGAGAATCTTTCGTATAAAAAACATATATTTTCAAATCTTTTTTATTTCGTAATAAAACCAACTATATAATACTATATAAAACATATATATTTAGGAGGATTACAGCAATGTCTGAAAAAACATACGAACTCGCTACCTTTGCAGGCGGTTGTTTTTGGTGTATGGTAAAACCATTTGATGAACTTCCTGGTATCCAAAAAGTCATTTCTGGATACGCAGGTGGTCACATTGAAAATCCAACATACGAACAAGTAAAATCAGGGATATCAGGACATTTAGAAGTCGTTCAAATTACATTCGATCCTTCTATTTTCCCGTATCAAAAATTACTTGATTTATATTGGCCACAAATTGATCCAACTGATGATGGTGGGCAATTTTTCGATCGTGGTCCCTCTTACCGCACAGCAATTTTTTATCATAATGAAACACAAAAAGAGCTTGCAGAAAAATCGAAGCAAACTCTAGCAGAAAGCGGTATATTTAAAGATCCTATCGTGACTGAAATTCGCTCAGCTGCACCTTTTTATGAAGCAGAGGAATACCACCAACATTTCTATAAAAAGAATCCAGAGAAATATGCTACCGAGCAAAAAGAATCTGGGCGTGAAGAATTTATTAAAGAAAATTGGTCAAAAAAATAACACACTCTCTCCATGTTTTTTCATCTTTTTGAAAAAGCATGGAGTTTTATTATCTTTGGAAGAAATACAAAACGATGATAAGAACGATTACTGTTAATGTCCAAAGCTTTAATTCATTTATCACCCTTCTTTTCTTAGCTGACATTATCTGTCCTCACCTCACTTTTATTTTTCCACAGAAATACCTTTCTCCAATAAACATGAAAAAACCTCCAGTTCATTTCCTGAAGGCTCCATTGTAATGCATACTTATTTCTAGAATTACTTTTTCAATCTCTCAATAAAATCGTTCAACTTATCAAGTGATTTCATATTATGATTACAAGCTACACTATCTTTACAAATATAATTCCCCTTTTTAACGAAAGTTCCCGGTACATCACCCTTTATCTCAACTAAGAACATTCCTACTTCTTCATGCCCATGACATAATGAACAAATACTTTTTTTATTTATACTTTGGAATGTTCCTTGTAGGCCAACAAACTTATTTTTATTGTTTTTCGCTATAATAAATTTCCTGCTCGAGCCTTTATCAATCCAGCCCAAATAAGATATTTCTTTCATATTGATTTCTTCCATATCAGGAAGTTTTAATTTTTTTGCCTTAGGGAATAATTTTTTTAACGTTTGTGCTGTAACTTCCTGAAACGGAATTACATACGGATTTATTTTCAGTAAAAATGATTCTGCATCTTCTCTATTTTCGACTGTTAATACCATATCAATTAACTCTTTTTGTTCGGTAGCCAAATTCTCAAAGACATTTAGCACTTTTTCAATAGCAAGAGATTTCAGTGCCGCAATAACCCCTCGATCATTTGCTGTCGCATGTCCATTTGCTAAAATATAAGCTTGTGATTTTATAAAATTATATTGATCACTTCTAATAAAAGCTTCCATCTTTATCACTCCATACAAATTGTTGATCTAGTATCATTGTATACAATAATCATGTTTTACGGTATGTAAAAGACGATTTACAAAAGAACTTTACATAACAAAACCGCCTCTAGGTTTCCCATTAGAGGCGGCTTCCTTATTTAGAATACACGATTTTCTTAATCGTTTCCCCGGACAGAAAATACTTTTCAGCAAGTTGATGAATAGCAATTCCACTTTTAAACGCATCCTTAATTGCTTTATTTCGTTCATCTAATTGCTTTCTTCCTCCAGATTGTGTACCCCATTTATAATGTTCCGTTTCTTGTTTTGGAATGTAAATTGTTTCACCTTGTACATACTTTTGAATTTCAATAATTAAACTTTCTGGTAAAACAGTCGCAGCTTTTACGTATTTCATTTCTGCTCGCCCCTTATTTTTTATGGTTCATTTCAATAAGGTGCAAAGCCAAATATAAAAAATGATACGAGCTCATTTGGGCGATTGTATATTACTTGTCTACCTCACGCAAAGTATCGCCATTTCCATACTTGGCTTTGCATGAGACGTTGCAGTGTCTGGCAATTGAATTATAATCGCCATATAAACACCTCCTAATATACCTTTTGCATTTTATTATATGACAAATCCTCTCACCTTGCACCTTCCATGCTTTCTTAAAGAAAAAGCGCTAGCCTTTCGTTAAAACGATAGACTAGCGCTTTAGATTAAATGATTCCTAATACATTTAGGAATACGATAATAATCGCAATTGGTGCAATATAGCGAAGTAAGAATAACCATAATACGAATAGTTTATAGCCTTTATTTTTACTTACGCCAAGCTCTTTCATTAATACATCTTTCTTCATTTTTAAAGGAACGAAGATGGAAACCAGTAATACGCCTAGTGGCATTAATACGTTACTAACCGCATAATCTGCTAAATCAAAGACAGTCTTTCCAAAAATCTTGAGATCACTTAAAATCCCGAATGATAATGCTGATGGTACACCAACAACGAAGATTAATAACCCAACTATTAAGGCCATTTTTTCGCGTTTCCCTTTACCTTTTGATGTTAATGACGCAACACTAATTTCTAACATCGAAATTGCTGATGTAATAGTAGCAAAGAAGAATAGTAATAAGAAAACGATGAAGAATAATTTTCCGAACGCCATTTTACTAAAAATAGCTGGCAATACGATAAATAATAGCCCCGGTCCTTGAGATGGTTCCATTCCAAATGCGAACACAACTGGGAAAATTGCAAGTCCTGCAAGTAATGTAATAACAAGCGTCAAAGCTACAATAGAAAATGCTGAACGCGGTAAACTTTCTTCTTTCGGTAAGTATGAGCTATACGTTACCATAACAGCTACACCGACAGATAGCGAGAAGAACGATTGCCCCATTGCATATAAAATAATTTCTGACGTTACGTTTGAGAAATCAGGTTGCAAGAAGAAGCGAACTCCTTCTCCAGCACCGTCTAATGTAAGTGCACGAACAATTAATACAAAGAATAAAACGAATAGTGCTGGCATGAAATATTTATTTACTTTTTCAACACCATTTTGTACACCTTTACTTACGATAAAAATAGTAATAAGGATGAATAATAGCTGTGATCCAACCGCTAAATACGGATTGGAAATGATTTCACCAAACGTCGCTTCGTATGCCCCATTTCCTTCCCATAGTCTACCTGTAATTGCATTCCATAAATATAATATAATCCAACCTCCTACAACACTGTAGAAAGAAAGTAATATGAAACATGTTACAATCCCCAACTTACCTAACCACGGCCATAGCGTTTTAGGCGCAATTTCTCTGTACGCATCAACGGCCTCTTTTTGTGTACTTCTTCCAATAACGAATTCGGCTAATAATAGCGGTAAACCAATTAATAATGTGAAACCAATGAAAATAAGGAAGAACGCGCCGCCTCCTCCGATGCCGGCCATATACGGGAATTTCCAAATCGCCCCAAGACCAATTGCTGAACCTGCTGCAGCTAATATGAAGCCTAATTTCGATGTCCATTGCTGTGAATTCATTTGTTTATCTCCTCTCTTTATCTTTTTTCTGTTTTACAATTCGGTATTTATATTGTTCTATCAATACTATTTTCTAATACACTCCCTTCCTCCCTAATAAAAAAACGCCCCTACGTAAACACGTAGGGACGACAAAAATATCGCGGTACCACCCTAGTTATGAAGATACACCAAAAGTAGGACCTAAATAAAAACGCCCCTACGTAAATACGTAGGGACGATAAAATATCGCGGTACCACCCTAGTTATGAAGACACAACTAAGTAAGACCTAAATAAAAAACGTCCCTACGTAAATACGTAGGGACGATATATATCGCGGTACCACCCTAGTTGTGAAAAAAATCTTCACCACTTTATTTGATAACGGTATGCACTACCGTCTTTCATTTCCTCACAATGTAAGATTTATGAAAGATGCTCCAGGACGAACTTCATGAATAATCTATATACTGATTCACACCAACCATCAGCTCTCTGAAATAGGGAGATTTTCACTACTATACCCTTTCATTGCCCAAATATTATTTTCCGAATTGATTACTATCATTTTTATCATACATTAAAAATAGTGTCAACTCATATTTTGAATTTTTATGTATTACATTCTATTTAAAAATTCAAAATATGACTTTTGTATGAATAGTATTAGAACATTTATGGTTTATACTGTATTAACTTCTCTAGCGGGTTTATAGTAGTATACGATGAATGCAAGACAGCACGAGTAGGAGGAAAGGATTTTGTCTACTTCAAAAGTTTTAAAAGGCACTGCTTTATTAAGTGGTGCAACAATGATTTCACGAACTTTAGGTTTTATATACTTCTTCCCTTTTCAATTATTAGTTGGAACGCAAGGGGTCGCTTTATACGGATATGCATACTCTTGGTACGGTATTTTATTAAGTTTTTCAACAGCTGGTATTCCTATTGCCGTCTCCAAATTTGTTGCAAAACATAATGCGCTTGGTGATTATAGTACAAGTAAAAAATTATACAACTCTAGCGTAAAATTGATGCTGTTTATGGGCTTTTTAGGATTTTTAATTTTATTTATTGGAGCACCATACATATCACAATTTATTATTCGTTCAAAAACGCCAGATCCACAATTTATCGCCGACGTAACGCTTACGATGCGAGCATTAAGTTTCGCGCTTATTATCGTACCAGCTATGAGTGTTACACGTGGTTATTTCCAAGGCTTTCAACATATGAAACCAAGTGCTGTTTCTCAAGTCGTAGAACAAATCGCACGTGTCGTTTTCATTTTAGTTGGTAGTTTTATTGTCTCAAAACTATTAGGAGGTTCAGTAGCCTCTTCTGTTGCAGTTGCTACATTTGGCGCTGTTATCGGGGCACTTGCCAGCGTCTCAATTTTAATGCTGTACTGGAAAAAATATAATGGATTAAAACCTCCTGAAGGCGAGCTAAAGTCAAGAGCATCCGATATTCCGTTAAAAAATATTTATATGGAATTACTTCGATATGCAATTCCAATTGTATTTGTCGGTATTGCGATTCCACTTTATACGCTAGTAGATCAATATACAGTCGCTGATGTCCTTAGAGCGATGGGAGAGCCTTTAGAAACCGCGAATGCAGTCTTCGCTTATATAACGAACTATGCCCAAAAGTTAATTATGATTCCAGCTTCACTTGCAACTGGATTCTCATTAACGATAATTCCAGCTATTACGAAATCTTATACAAGCGGGAAGCTAGATGAATTACAAGAACAAATTTCAAAGATATTCCAAGTATTGTTATTCTTCACTATCCCAGCCGCATTCGGTTTAGCTAGTATCGCTTACGATGCATTCCGCATGGTTTATGTAAATCCTGAAATTGCACTTGGGGGATCGCAATATTTAATTTCATTTGCACCTTCTGCTATATTAAGTGCGATTTTCACAGTTTCCGCAGCTATATTACAAGGAATTGATTATCAAAGAAAAACAATGATTGCATTCTCAGTCGGTATCCTCGTTAAGGTTTTAGTGAATACACCGCTCTTACATTTATTTGGCGGACACGGTGCTGTACTCGGCACAATTCTTGGATATCTCGTTTCAAATATTATTATGTTGTACTGCATCATTAAGTTTGCGAAATTCAAAATTGGTGAAACAACAAAAACAGTATTTCTTATTACGATATACTCCGCAGCAATGTCTGCTGTTGTAATTGCATTAAGAGCATTTATAAGTTGGATTATTCCTGGCCAATCTTATATAGAATCACTGATTATTGTGTTTATATGCGCAGCAGCAGGAGGACTTGTTTATCTTTTATTCGTATTAACGAGCGGACTTGCTTCTCATATTCTCGGTGATCGTATTCAACGTTTACCCGTACTAGGGAAATTAGTAAAATAAATAAACAAGAGATGTAACTCGTTGTTACATCTCTTGTTTTTCACTTCGCATATTGAATACGTTTTTGTTGTTCAGCAATATTTAATTCCGGATTATATTTTTCTACCAAATGTAATACTTCCCCTATTAACACTTCTAACTCCTTCACACTATATTCCGGATTCCCTATTAACGTGTCCGCCATACGCTCATATAAATCTTCAGGTTTAATAGTCATTCGTTCCACATTATATGGCATCCATTTAAATGCAGGATGATGCACATACATTCTATTCAGACCAAATAAGACCCCAAATATATTTCTTTGTACTTCACAAATAATATCATAAAGCATAAGCCAATCTTTCCGCTTCAAAAGTGCCTTGCGATTATGCCAACGATTACTTAACCATAGATTTTCTGAAATCATTCGTTTCGCTAGTTCGTCTGGATATGCCGATACTCTATCTTTTAATTCATTCACTTTCACTTCTCCATACAAACTCACACCATCATGAACCGATGATACAATACATTGTTTCTCATAATTTATATCATACTGCTCTACAACTTCTGAAATAACCTTTTCTACTGTCACTGTTAAAAAATTACTAATCTCTAGTTTAATTCCTTCTTTCGTCAAATATGTTTCCGACCATTCTTCTTCCTCGTAAGGATGATATGATAAAATCGTTCCACCAATATTGTTAATAGGCCCTTGACGATCCTCATCCTCTGGTGGTGATGACCATAATATATGCAATTCAATATCTGAATGTTCATCTTCTAATTTTCTCGCTACAGAGCCTGCTAAAATAATAGCTTCAACTTTCGGATTTTCCCTATAAATCTCCGACATTTCTATCGCTTTCTCTTTTAATCCCATTTCATTTCCCCCTAAAGCTAGATCATTCTCCTTTATTTACATTTATCTATTTAGATATTACATCTTATATTCCCTTTACCACTTTCACCTTTTCAAAATTAACTCAATCATATTTCTATCCAGTAACGCTGCACAATTTCATCAGAATTAGAAGAAACAACTTCATCCTCTAACACACCGCCAACCTTTTGAATTGTTTTAGCCGAACCAACATTCGCTTTATCACAAGTTATTAACACTTTCTTCAAACCTAATTTTTTCGCTTCAGCTAATGAAAGTTGAAGTTGTTTAGTAGCATATCCCTTTCGACGTTCATCGGGATGAATACTATACCCAATATGACCACTTTCCAACAATAACTCTGGATTTAACCTGTGTCGAATATTCACAAAACCTATTAATTTTCCATTCTCAACACTTAAAAACTGACTAGACGGCACTCGATTAGATGGTAAGTTTTCTCCTACTTCTTGTATACTCACTTTTTCAAACCATTCATCAAATGAATCAAAATTTTGTAAAGAACAACTACCGTGTGGTTGTTCTCCTGAATTAGAAAATGCCTGCCTATACTCCATAATTTGTTCTCTATATTCATATTTCGGTTTCAATAGTTTCATCGTCCTTCACCTCTCTTAATAACCTAAAACAAACACCTTAATAGTGGCTATTGCACCATTAAGGTGTTTCTATCGTTTTTATTCAAATAATCCCATACTCAAATAACGTTCACCTGTATCTGGTGCAATACATAAAACTTTTTTGCCAGTGCCTAAACGTTTCGCTATCATTATCGCAGCGTAAACAGAAGCTCCTGAAGATGGTCCTACTAATAAGCCTTCTTGTCTTGCTAAGTTTCTCATAGTAGTTAATGCCTCTTCATCTGCAATTTGAATAATTTCGTTATACACTTCTGTGTTTAAGTTTTTTGGAATAAAACCAGGACTTGTTCCTACTAGTTTATGAGGGCCTGGAACACCACCAGATAAAACTGGTGATCCTTTCGGTTCTACTACTGCAATATATAAGTTGGGTAGTTTCCCTTTTAACGTTTCACCTGTCCCCGTAATTGTTCCACCCGTTCCTGCCGTTGCTACAAATGCATCAAGCTCTCCATCCATTTGTTCATAAATTTCAAGTGCAGTCGTATAACGATGAATATTCGGATTTGCTGGGTTTTCAAATTGCTGTGGAATGAAACTATTCGGTATTTGTTTTTGTAACTCTACCGCCTTCGCAATTGCTCCTGGCATTCTTTGTTCAGCTGGTGTTAAAACTACTTCTGCTCCGTATGCTTTCAATAAATTAATACGCTCTTTTGACATATTATCTGGCATAATTAAAATAGCTTTATATCCTTTAGCAGCTGCATTCATCGCTAAACCAATTCCTGTATTTCCACTTGTCGGTTCAATAATTGTATCACCAGGTTTTATAAGTCCATTTTCCTCAGCAGCATGAAGTAAATTATAAGCAGCACGGTCTTTCACACTCCGCGACGGATTAAACATTTCCAGTTTTACATACACATCCGCTGCGTCTTCTGGAATAAATTTAGATAATCGGACGACAGGTGTATCTCCTATTAATTCTGTAATGTTTTCACATAATTTCATAGCGCATCCCCTATTCTATCGTTTTCTTATCATTTGGCAGTAACCATGAAGTCAGTCCAATTAATGGTAAACAGCTACATAATAGCATAATAAACTGAAGACTATACATATCAGCCAATTTCCCAAGAACTACAGCACCTAATGCTCCAAGACCAAACGCAAGGCCTACAATTAATCCTGATACCATCCCTACTTTTCCAGGAACAAGCTCTTGCGCATAGACAACAATTACACTAAAACTACTTGAACTAATAAAACCGATACATAAAAATAACGGTACAACCCACACGAGCGAAACGTGAGGTAATAAAAGTGCAAGCGGCGCTGAACCGAGCATTGAAAATACAATTATCTTTTTCTTACCGAATCGATCTGCTAACGGACCACCGAAGAAAGTCCCTAACACCCCTGCAATCATAAAAGCAAAGACGAAATACTGTGCATTTTTTATAGATAAACCGTAATGTTCTATTAAATAAAATTGATAGAAATTCCCGATACCAGCACCGTACCAAGAACGTACGAATGTTAGAAAAACAAGAAGCAAAATAACAAATTTAATGTGCGTACTTACAATCGCATTTTCAGCCTCAAGCGCAGCTCGTTTCTTTCTTCTTACAGCGCCATTCATTAATTCATTTTTATACCAATTTGAAACGAAGATTAACAATACAATCCCTACCGCTGCGAAAGCAGTAAAACCAAGAGAACCAATTTGACCGAGCGGAACGAAAATGAGCGCTGTAAAAATAGGTGCTAGAGAGTTCCCTGTATTTCCTCCCACTTGATAAATCGCTTGTGCTAAACCTCGTTTTGTACCTGCTGCCATATAAGCAACTCGGGCACCTTCTGGATGAAAGACTGCAGAACCTAATCCAATAAATAAAACAGAAATAATAACAATAATAAAATTCGGTGCAAATGCGAGTCCAATCATCCCAAGCATACTCGAAAACATACCGAGCGGTAATAAGAATGGTGACGGCTTCTTATCCGAATACATACCAAAAACCGGCTGCATAATCGATGACGTCATATTTAATGCAAACGCAATCCATCCTACTTGCATATAGGATAAATTCATCGTTTTTTCCAAAATAGGAAACAACGCCGGCACAACCGCTTGCATCGAATCATTTAAAAAATGTCCGAAACTAATTGCAAATAGTATACGGTATATTGTCGGTGTTTCTACTGCATTTTTTTGTGAAACTGCCTGCATATATGAATCTCTCCTTCCTGTACAAAATATATATTTATTACAGTAAGTGTAATAAATTCTGAGTTTTGAAACATTTCTATTCTATACTGGTTTCATTTCTTTTTCCAGAAATACAACTTCTCATAAAATATATTTTTTCTATATGTTTTATCGGATTTATTTATAGAAATTTTCTATATTTTCTTTTATACTAAGGCAGAGATGAAGGGAAGGATGTCAACTATGAAGAAAAAAACAAAAGGAATCGTTGCACTCTCAATCACATTATCTATGTTTTTGACAGCATGTGGTCAAAAACATGAGGCAACAACTACTGAAAAAAAGAAAAAGGAATCGTCACAACAAGTATTAAACATTGTAGAATCTGGGGAAATTTCTACACTCGATTCATCTATCGCAACCGATGGGCTTTCTTACGCTGCTTTAAACAACGTAATGGAAGGATTATATATGCCTGGACCTGATAACAAACCTGTTCCTGCGGCTGCTGAATCATACAAACTAAGTGAAGACGGAAAAACATACACATTTAAATTACACGATTCAAAATGGTCAAATGGTGATCCAGTCACCGCTCATGATTTTGAATACGCATGGAAGCGCGCCGTAAATCCGGAAACTGCTTCTGAATATGCACACATCATGTTCGATATTAAAAACGCTGAAAAAATAAATAAAAAAGAATTGCCAATCGATTCATTCGGTGTAAAAGCAATTGACGATAACACGTTAGAAGTACAGTTAGAGCACCCTGTTCCATACTTTTTAGGTTTAATGGGATTTGCAACATTTTATCCTCAAAACAAAAAAGTAGTAGAAGCTCAAGGGAAAAATTACGGACTTGAAGCTGCAAATGTAGTTTATAACGGGCCGTTCCAATTAAGTGAATGGAAACATGATACGAGTTACAAAATGACGAAGAATCCAAATTACTGGGATAATAAAAATGTGAAATTGAATGAAATTAATGTAAATATAGTGAAAGATACTTCAACAGCTGTTAATTTATTCGAAAGTAAACAAGTAGACCGTATCACGATTAATTCAGAGTTTGTCGACAAATACCAAAAGGATCCTAGCTTAAAGAAAATGGAACGCCCTTCCATGACATTTTTCCGTTTTAGTCAGAAGAATCCTTTACTAGCAAATAAAAATGCCCGAAAAGCTATCTCTCTTGCCTTTGATAAACAAGGAATTGCAACAACAATTTTAAATAACGGTTCAATACCTGCGAATGCCTTCGTTCCAAAAGGATTCGTAAAAGGTCCTGACAATAAAGATTTTCGTAGTACAAGTAATGTAAAAGTAGAAACAAATGTAAAAGAAGCAAAAAAACTATGGGAAACTGCGAAAAAAGAAACAAATTTACAAAATGCTTCTCTTTCAATCATAACAACGGATGAGTCTAACGATAAAAAAATTAGCGAGTTTTTAAAGGGTGAACTCGAGAAAAATTTACCGGGATTAAAAATTACGTTACAACCACTTCCAGTAAAAGCATTTTTAGATCGCGAAGGAAATGGTGACTTTGAAATTTCACTTTCTACATGGGGACCAGATTATCCTGATCCTACAACATTTTTAAATATGTTCGTCACAGATGGACCTTTTAATAAAATGAGCTATTCAAACAAACAGTACGACGAATTAATTGAAAAAACGAGCTCTACTTTAGTAACTGATTTACCAGCACGCTGGAAAGCGTTCCAAGATGCTGAGAAAATTTTAATTGAAGACGATGCAGCCATTGCTCCAATTTTCCAATCAGGACTTGTATATTTAGAACGACCAACCGTACAAGGTGTTGTTATTCGTCCATTTGCTGGAATCTACTCTTATAAATGGGCTTATATTGAAGAATAAGAAAAAGGCGATCCTAAAACATATTAGGATCGCCTTTTTCTATTAAATAGCAAAGCGCTTATACTTCTCATAATCACTCGTCTTACATTCTAGTGCAATTTTCGTACCTTCGTTTTCATAACTCGTAGATAAAACGTGCGCATGATTATTGAAATACGAAACTACCTGTCCTTGATCATACGGAATTAACATTTCACACTTTGTATACTCTTTATAAATGTGTGAGCGAATCATTTCTACAAGCTCTTCAATTCCAACATGTTTCTTCGCTGATAAATAAACGCGATCTTCTTGTACTTTTGGAATTTCAACATCTACCATATCTGATTTGTTATATGCATAAATCGTCGGGATATTTTCCACGCCAATTTTCTTTAACGTTTCATTTGTAATATCAATTAATTGTTCATAATTTGGATTTGCGTAATCTACAACGTGAATAAGTAAATCTGCTTCGGCCACTTCTTCTAATGTTGAACGGAATGCTTTCACAAGATGATGTGGTAATTTACTTACAAATCCAACTGTATCCGTTAATAAAAATGATTTATTATCTGGCAAATCAATATTTCGTACAGATGTCTCTAACGTCGCAAATAACATATCTTTTTCAAATACTTGTTTTTCTTCTGTGCCATTATATATTTCAAGCATTGCATTCATCGTCGTTGACTTTCCTGCGTTCGTATAACCTACTAATGCTACAACTGGTATTTCATTTTTCTTACGTTGCTTTCGCTGTGTTTGACGCTGGGCAACAAGTGCTTCTAAATCTTTATTTAAAACTGAAATTTGCTCTTCGATTTTACGACGATCTAACTCTAATTTCTTCTCACCGACACCTTTATTTTTCGTGCCAACTCCGCCGCTTTGTCTTCCTAACGATTCACGAAGACCGATTAAACGAGGCATCATATACTGAAGATGCGCTACTTCTACTTGCAACTGCGCTTCTTTCGTTTTCGCACGTTGCGCAAAAATATCTAAAATTAAGATGGTGCGATCAATAACCTTACAATCTAAATCTTCCTCTAGATTTCGAATTTGTGATGGAGATAATTCATCATTAAAGATGACCATATTCGCGTCTATTTCTTTTACGTAGGCCGCTACTTCTTCAATCTTTCCTTTTCCAATATAATGCGATGGATTTACTCGTTGTAAATTTTGCGTCACTTGCCCAATTACCTCTACATCGCAAGCTTCTGCAAGATTTTCTAACTCTTCCATCGAATATGCAAAATCACTTTCATTACCTAAATTTACACCAACTAAAACTGCTCTTTGTAATAATTCTTCCATATATTTATTCCTCCATTTCGATTACGCAAAATAAAAAACACAGGTCACTGCCTGTGTTTTCGTAAACGGATAAGGGTTCACCAAAGAAATAGAAGAAAGCAATGCTTTCATCCTATTTCATAGTCAATAAGTCCCAAGATAATATACGTATTCACAACAAGTGTTCACCTATACTATCCCATTCTATTTATAAAGGCAAAACAAAAAGAGGGCGTATTCGTCCCTCCCTCTTTTTCACATATAAGCTTAATAAAAGGGTTCCTTTAAAATAGGCAGACCAATCCCGTTCACTCTGTACACAGACAGAGCCTTTGAGCGCTATTCAATTATCGGCACAAAGTATTGAGACGTAATCTGATTAAGATCAAAGGAAGCCCCTCCGTTCATTTTAAGTTACATAAAGTGTAGCATAAGTATTTCGCTTTCACAAGATTAAACCACCTATAGAAACAGAAAGAAAATCTTTGTATTTTTACTTTAATCGTCATTTTTTGCGAACTTTTCTCACAATAAAAATAACAAAAGCAATTATCAATAACACACCTATAGAAATGATAGCAACTTTCCACCAGCTTAAACCGTTAGCCATATCCCCTTTTAAATTCACCTTCTTCGATGGAACAGACTCTTTTGCAATATGACTTAAAACATTTTTCTCCATCTCTGCCTCATCTAATCTCTTCGTTCCACTGCAACTATGTGTGTATAATTGTTTCTCTTCCCCCCTTTGAGAAGAAAACACTAAGTACTCTCCTCCCTCTAAAAAGTGAAATACACAATCACCACCATTTGTATATATAATAATTTGCGAAGAACTTGTTCCTTTCCAAATTTTCTTCACTTCAAATAATACTTCAGTTCCAACTCCCTCTTTCCTTTGAACCTCAACTACTTTCCCCTCAAACACCACATCGTTTTTTTGAAATGCATCCTCTGGAGATTTTTTAATACAGTCACAAGCATAAGATTTCTCTGGAAAAATAATCAGAATAAAGCTACAAATAACGACAACAGGCAACATGTGCAAAATTCTTTTCAAGGAGCTCAACTCCCTTCATTATCAATTTTAGAAGCTTCCCGTATATTATTTTTACGTCACTCGCCAAATTCCTCCATAGTAAATTAAACATTATCGTTTCAATACAATAAAAGTCATTATTGACATTTTTATAACCTAATATTAGTATCAGGTTATAAAAATAAGTTAGGAGATGTTCCTATGAATTCTAAATCTCGCATTACCGCAATTGGCACTTATGTTCCAAATCAAATTTTGTCTAATTACGATTTAGAAAAGATAGTCCATACGAATGATGAATGGATTGTGCAAAGAACAGGAATGAAGGAAAGAAGAATTGCTGGAGAACAAGAATATGCATCTCACTTAGCTTTTAATGCGATTGAAAACTTATGTAAAACATATAAGAAAAATTTAGAAGATGTTGATTGTATCATCGTCGCGACAACAACTGCTGACTATGTCTTTCCTAGCGTTGCTTGTCAAATACAACAACACTTCAATATCCCCCATACACTTGCTTTTGATTTAAACGCTACTTGTGCTGGCTTCACTTATGGGCTACATGTCGGTAACAGCTTAATAACTGCTGGTACCCACAATAAAGTACTAGTCGTAGCAACAGAAACATTATCTAAAGTAACAGACTACACAGATAGAACGACCTGTATTTTGTTCGGTGATGGTGCTGGAGCAATTTTATTAGAAAAAGACAAAAACAAGCCAAGTTTTATCGCTGCTCACATGGGAACAAACGGTGAAGGCGGTATTCATCTGTACAGAACAAATTTATCTACTACTATGAATAGCACGCCACTAGAAACAAATGAAAAGATCGTTCAAAACGGAAGAGAAGTATATAAATGGGCCGTACGAACTGTACCACACGGCATAAAAGAACTATTACATACTGCAAATTTGCAAATAGATGATATAGACTGGTTCATACCACATAGCGCTAACCTGCGAATGATTGAATCCATTTGCGAAAAATCAAAAATATCTATTCAAAAAACATTAACGAGTGTGGAATATATGGGGAATACATCTTCCGTCTCCATTCCACTCGCCTTAGATTTAGCTAGAAAAGAAGGGAAATTAAATAATGGAGATACACTTTTACTGTACGGATTTGGCGGTGGACTTACGCATTTAGGGCTTATTGTAGCGTGGGATTTAAGTTAAATGTATTAAAAGAGGTTCTAGGGAGTAACTAGAACCTCTTTTTAATTTCATGAAATTTATTCACCTTTCCGAGACCATATCACAACAGGAATAAGTAATAAGGCTACAGCCCCTCCAGCTAATGATAATGCCGCATAACTTGAATTAGCTACTATCATACCTGACATCGCTCCACCAGAAGCTCCTGCCAACGCAATAAAAACATCTATCTTCCCTTGTGTTTTTGCACGTGTAGAAGGCTCTGTTGAATCAACGATTTGAGCAGTACCACTTATTAATCCAAGGTTCCATCCTAATCCAAGTAGAGAAAGTGCTACAACTAATAGTATTAAAGAGTCGTTTGGTGCCATCGCAGCTAGTACACCGGCAGCTAGTAATATAACTCCACCAGCTATACTCATCGCTGTTCTGCCAACTTTATCAATAAGAACTCCTGTAACAAGAGATGGTAGGTACATTGCCCCTACATGGAATCCAATGACAAGCCCTACTTCACTTAGTCCATGACCATGGTGTCCCATATGTACTGGGGTCATAGTCATAATCGCAACCATAACTACTTGAGTAAGTATCATAACAATTGCTCCAACGGCAATGCCCCGTTTATTTTCTACCATTTCATTTGTTACCGAATGCCCTTTATATGTATGTTCTTGTTTATATTTTTCTATTATGTTAGCAATAATTAATGGATCTGGACGAAGCATAACGAAAAGTACAAGACCCGCAAGCATGAAAGCTGCTGCTGATAAGATGAACGGACCTGCAAGTTCAGGAATTCCAATCGAATGAGCAAAACTCCCCATTACACCTACTAAATTCGGGCCTGCAACAGCACCGAAAGTCGTCATAACCATCGTAATACTAACAGCAGTTGCTCGTTGCTTCTTATCTGCTAAATCTGTACCAGCATAACGAGCTTGTAGATTTGTAGCTGTACCCGCACCATAAATGAGCAAAGAAGCAAGTAAGAGAATAATACTATTAGTTACAGCTGCCATTACAACTCCAATAGCACCAAGTCCACCTACCATAAAACCTGTTGCAAGTCCTACTCGGCGTCCATATCGTTGCGAAAGCTTTCCTACTATGAAAGCCGCTACCGCAGACCCCAAAGTAAACATAGCAGCCGGTAATCCTGCAAATGCATCTGTTCCAAGCATCTGCTGTGCAAGAAGTGCACCTACTGTAATTCCAGCAGCTAACCCCGCCCCGCCAAACATTTGTGAAATGCTTACGATAATTAACGTTCGTTTATATAATTTTTGTTGCTCTTCTGTTGTATACATACGATTACTTATTAAAGCATCTGCTGTATCTATCATTTCCTCAACCTCCCTATGAAACTAATATCTCTTGTTAATGTACTATAAAACAACAAAATCCCAAAATTTAAAACATTTGAATTTATCCATATTTCATCACTCCTACATTTTAAATATTTTTTTAAGTTTGCCATTTTTAACACTGCCATTTCTCTCCTATTAGTAAAGCCAAATAATGCTAAGTTTCTTTCGTGAAGAAACTTAGCATTAAAATACAATTCATATTTAGCCTATTTCCCTTACAATTCCCCTACTACCCTTTTCCCCTTTTCTCTTACTGAAAGCTTTTCCTTCCCAAAATAACAAACTTACTAAAGCACAAACTAAAATAATTGGCACACTCGCTTTATATAAATCAGTAAAACTCGTAGCCATCTGATTCTGAGCATAATGATTCACATCATTTGAAAATACGACTATTTCTTTCTTTATATTCTCCTCTTGTTTTTCAACTTCTTTTGTTACTTGACTCGTAATTTCTTCTCTTTTTATATCTCTATATTCTACTGGAACTCCAATTAATACCTCATTCACTTTTTGGTGAATTAATTCGTCTTTTTTCTCTTTACTTAACCCCACCATTGTTTCATTTTGTTTCTTTTCTACATTTGTTTCTATACTTTGATTCTCTATTTTTTCTTTTGTTACTTGTAATATCTCGGCTTGCTGAGCACTATCCACATGAATATTACGTACTTTTTCTTCCGCATAATGATATACATTCTCTTTATTTATAGATAAATTGTGAGTTAAGTTAGATACGAATATCGCTACCGCTAAGACAATACCTACTTGCCGTAACATCGATACGACACTTTGAGAAGCTGTTAATAACTCTCCTTCAAATGAAGATGCGCTTAAAACTGTAATTGGTCCCACTACTAAACCATATCCAACACCTAATATCATACATGGAATAATAATTTCGATATTTGTTGAATTTACTCCAATCATCTGTAGCCAATAATATGCTAGGCTCATAACAAGAAACCCTGACAAAATAATAGTTACTTTTCCAAGTTTTCTCATTAATAGTGAAGCAAATGGTGAAACAAGAAATATCATCGCTGAAATAGGTGTCACCAGAAAAGCAGCTTCAATTTCCGTTCGGTGCTGTATTTTTGTCAAAAAAGTTGGAAGCAATACAGTAACGCCAATTAAAAATAAATTACTTAATACAACAACAATAGATGCTCCTACAAACATCCTATCTTTAAATAGTTTTAAGTTCACCATCGGATTATGAATCTTTCTTTCGACTAAAACAAATAGAACAAGAGAAATAATACTAATTATATAACAATACCAAGCGATATTACTTTGCCATCCCCACGCATTCCCTTTCACTAATACGAGAGTAAAAGAGAAAATTGCTGAACTACTTAATATAAGTCCAATCCAATCAATTTTTGAGATAATACGTTCTTCATTTTTTATTTGTAGCATAATGCAGCATAAAATGATTCCAATTATACAAATTGGAACATTGACGAAGAACACCCATCTCCATCCTAAATTTTGCGTAATAATCCCGCCTATTACTGGACCAATTGCAGCTGACAACCCCTGTGTTACTCCTAAAATACCAAGTGCAACATGCCTCTTTGCTAAAGGTATAGCTGATACACCAATTACCATACTTGTCGGAAATAAAATTGCTGCTCCAACACTTTGTATAAAACGAGAAAAAATGAGGAAGTCACCTGTATTAGCAAAAGCACAAAGCATTGAGCCGCCACCAAATATTACTAGACCGAGAATATACATCTTTGCTTTCCCAAAAATATCAGCTATTCGCCCTAGTGGAATTGCAAGTACTGCAATCGTCATTGTATAAACATTTAATACCCAAGACATTTTTTCTAATGAAGTATTCACACTTGATTGTATAGCTGGTAAGGCTATATTCATAATCGTCGTATCAATCATACAAAGAAAAATACCTAAGCACATTAAAAAAACAATCTTAATACCTTTTGATTGCTCCATGTTCATTTACCCCTTTATTTATTGTGAACGTGTTTTTCATTCTTCTGTTTTATTGTTTTCTTTCGCTTCTAACTGCTCTAATTTTCTCTTCAATGTCTCTACTTGCGCACTATACGATGCGATACCTACATCGAGTGAAATTTCCTCGACAAAAGTAATACCTTCTCTCCACTTTTCATATTTCAAACGAAGATCCGTAATATACGCTTCTTTCCTCTCAATTTCGTCTTCAATCCATTTTTTTATCGTCGCACCATCACTATAATTACCAAAATACATCCTCATTAAAAAATCTGAACGTAAAACATCTTTCTCTACATCCATTTGCATGTATTGATAAAATTCTTCACGCCCTTCATCTGTAATAAAGTACATTTTCTTATTCGGTTTCCCTTCTTGCATAACAACCTCTTTTTTTATTTTCCCCTCTTTTTCCAATTGTCTTAAAGTTGGATAAATCATTCCAAAGCTTCCATCAAAAAAGTGAGTAAATACATCCTCGAACACAATTTTAATATCATAACCAGACAATTCTTTTTCCATCAATAAACCTAAAACAACATCTCTTCCCTTCAAAATAAGACCCCCACATAGTATATAATCAATAATCATATTAA
>NZ_LDUK01000054.1:0-5523 GCF_001043575.1 Bacillus sp. LK2 | reverse complement strand
GACAACTCATTAGTATCCTATTATAATGATTGCGCAAATTTCATGGAAGTTTATTGAAAAACCAATCCGACAAGGTGCGCTCCGAAACGTTCAGTTTAAGAATTTAAGATTTCAAAATGTCGCTTTAAGTGTTAGGTTAGCTTTAATTTGTGCAGTATTCGTTTCGTCGATAGCCGTCTTAGGGTTATCAAAAGTTAGTAAGGCTACGGGGAATCCTCAACTAGATAAGGTGGAAGCAGTACAAATACAACCGGCGAAACATCCAGTTGCAGTTTGGGAAAATCCAACTCAAGAGACGCCTCAAAATCAAGAAGAATCAAAAGAAGTAAATTCTGCGCAACCTAAAGATGCTCTCACCGTTACTGCAATAGGCGATTCCGTTATGATTGATATTGCTCCGTATTTAAAAAATACTTTTCCGGATATTAAGATTGATGCACAAATTGGTCGCCAGCTGTCAAAAGCGATTCCTGTAGTTGAACAGTTAAAGAATGAAGGGGATTTAGGAAACTATGTCATTATTGGATTAGGTACAAATGGAGCCTTTACTACTGAGCAACTTGTATCATTAATAAAATTGATTGGGAATGAACGTAAAATGATATTTATTAATACGAGGGTACCACGTCCGTGGGAATCAATCGTGAATGAGAAATTAAAAGTGTTAGAATCTTAATATTCGAATGTAACTATAGTCGATTGGTATGCAGCAAGTGCTGGAAAGGGAGACTACTTTGCACCTGATGGTGTGCATTTAACCAAAGTAGGTGCAGAAGCATACGCAGCACTTGTAGCCAAAGCGGTGAATCAATAATTAGATATGTTTTATTAACTTCTTTTGCAAAATTAACTGAAGTGTAAAAGATCTATGGTTGAGGAAGACAAATTTTTTGCAGTCATCAATAACTTCTGTAATTCATTATACGTCGAAAAAGCGAAGTTTGGTTGAAGACTCTGTCTTTTTTATACAGGGTATGAATGGTTTCGATGCCTTTTACTATACGTGAGGCATGACGAATGTTTTGAAATCCTGCGGATTTGGAAAAGTGTCTGTCGCTTTACATGTCGATGGTCCTGTTCTGTGAGATTATTTATAGGAAGAAAGAATGTAACTTCCTAACTTTAAAAATAAGCCCAAAGAATTATTTAATTCTTTGGGCTTATTTTTGGTTCTGGTGCAAAAAATATTGTCATTGTGTACACCAGGACCTGCGATTCTCCTTGTATATCGATATTACTAGTGTAAAAATTAATAGTTAACTAGGGGAAAAATTAAAGAATTATAAGGAAAACATCAAGGTTGGATAATTATAGTCATGATGAAGGGGGAAAATATAATTTCACTTACATTTAAACATAAAGAAGATTTAACATTAGAGGACAGGGTTCTGGTGCAAAGTTTTCTAAATGAGAATCCCCTCTAGAAAAAAGAGTAAGGAGAATCACAAATAAGATATTTTAAAGGGAAACAGTTCAATAAAGATATTATTTTGGTAGCCGTGTGCTACTACTATCGTTTTTCTATAAGCTATCGTGATGTCTTAGTGTTCGTAGGAATCCCCCACTTTAAACAGGTCGTTAGAGTCTTAAGTGGGTGTAGTTCAATAAAGTAAAATAATTGGTTTTGGTTCAAAAATGATTACGTAGATAATCCAACATGAATGTTATATTCTCATGAAAATGAGCTATTCGGAAATCAATATAAAAATCCGTATTTTTATACTTTGTAAAGATTGAACGTTCATAATTACTCTCATATTTTTGTGTATATTTTGACAGCATTCGAGGTTTGCGCCAGAACCTAGATCCTTTCATAAACACTTTTGGCAGAGCTAGAATTGTTCAATTAGATATTTGAACATATAAAATAATCCGCTAGTATCTAAACTAGTGGATTTCAATTCATTATTTTTTCCATTCTGTAAGTTTGACATCCCATAGCAATGCATCTGTATCAATAAATTTAATACTAAGTTCATTTGCTTTAGCCAACTCTATCCTAAAAGAACTTGTGGATGTAGATATGCTTTCTTCAGAGAATCGAAGGGTTTGTACATCTTTTCCATCAATAGAAATAATTATCTTACCGGAATGTTTGCTAGCACTATCAGGGATACCGAGATATCCCGAAAGTTTTGCATACTTACCTTTTAACAAGTATTTAAATTGCTGAGAATTTGTCCCTTTACTACTAAACATATTTAATTTAGGTTCAATTTTTTTATGAGCCACTTCAAAGCTAGTGGAATTGTTAACTTTCGGTACATATCCAGTACTTTCTGTCAGTTGATTTAGCGCTATAACGGTTCCATTTTTTGGGGATTGTTGTTCCTTTTCTAATGATTTATTAATTTCACCTACAACTACAAGTACTCCTAATGTCAAGATAAATGCTGTTACACCTGTAATAATAAAGTTTTTCAAAGTATTATTAGAGCGAAATCCTATTTTATATGCACAAAAACCTATTGTAGCACCCATTGCATTCACAATTACATCATCAATGTCAAAGCCACCAAGAAAAGTAACCATTTGTAGTACTTCTAGTATAAGAATAGAAATACAGAATGAAGTAATAAATCTAATAAAGCTACAACGATATAACATAGGAATTAATACCCCAAAAGGTATGAATGCTGTTAAATTTCCAAAATTAAAAAACCATAGATTAAAATCTTCCCTATCTACCATATTTGGCAAGCTCAAAGGAATACTACTTGGAATTAACTGGAATTCATATTCGTGGTTAATATATTTTAATCCCAATCTATCGAAACCAAGAAACATAAAGTAGAGAATCAGAACGGAATATAGTCCTAATATTGCGAGGGTAATGTTACGATGTTTTCCGTTGATAATAAAACCTCCTATTACTAATAATTGTTCTTATTGATACTTTTACAAATTCGCACATTTTAAATATAACAATAAAACCATGTCTGTGTAAGTAGTAATTCGGTTCTGTTGCAAAGTTTTTAAAAGTAAGTTAAATTTTGCAAAACAAAGCGAGGAGAATACGTCATTCCTTTCTTTTTCTCTCGAACAGATTGATCTTGTAGACGTTTTTTTGTTCTTTTTCTGTAAGTCGATGAACAATAACATGAGTCTGTACTTTGTCACTCATCCCTACATAAGCATCTGTTATATCATAGGTTTGTCCTGGCTGCATGGAATTCATCAACTTCTCCATATCTAATTGAACGTATTGCGTACCTTTCTTTATTCTTCCGGCTTGAAAGTAACCTGGATTGAGATTTTTCTGAATTACAAGCTAATAATGGTTCGTACATCATTATAGCGTGATTCTCCGTTACATATTGATTTTCTACAAACTGTTTCTGTTGGCTATATATTCTACGTTGAATAACATTATGTCGTATATAACCACCCCAGTATGCAGATTGGATTAAGTGTTTTTTTTCATAAACTTCATATTGATAAAGCTGCGGATAGTCTGTTCTCCATTCACCAACTAAATGTTTATCTGTGATATAAAGGTGAAGTTGATACGATGGGTCCGTTTCATTTTCAATTTGTAAGTCCAAATAGTTATAGGAACAAGATCATTGCTTTATTAAGAAGGGGTAGCACCACATTGCTATCAAGATAAGAAAAGCAAATACCCCCAAACGAGAAAATTGACATGTCCAGATGAAAATGTACAATTTTTTGTTTTGGGGGCGTTATAAAGTTTTTAAGTTGATATGGGGTATCACCTATTAAATTTTTACGAGCAGTAATACGCCCTTATAATGATGGTATAATAAACCACTCAACTTCATTTTCTTTTTATTGATGGGATTGCGCATTTGAAATTGCATTATATACAAACTGTGCATACTGTTCACGTGTTACGTTCATATCCGGAGCAAATTTCCCTTCTCCAACTCCTACTGCAATATGGTTCGATTGCACGGCACTAATCGCATCTTTTGCCCATGAATTTGCTGAAACATCGTTGAAATTATGTGGCGCCTTTACATCTAATCTAAACGCTTTCTTAATAACTTGTGCCATTTCTGCACGTGTTAATGTAGCTTTCGGTCTAAAGTTTCCTTGATCATCTCCTTGGAAAATTCCTAGCTTAGTTAAAGCTAATATTTCCTCAGGAAACATTGTTGAATTTCCATCGATATCTCTGTATGGATTTTCATATTTATCTTGTTTTTCTATATGCAAAGTACGGTAAATTAATGCAGCTACTTGTTCACGTGTTACATTATCACCCATACCAAATATCCCATTTCCATAACCTGCAATAATTCCTTTATTCGCTAAATCATGAATTGCATGAAATGCCCAGTGTTCTTGTGGGGCATCTTTAAATGTAGTTCTATTTACTCCTGCATCGATTTGCAAATCATTTTTTATTACATCCCAAAGTGGATTATCTTGACGTTTTGGTTGCCCCTCTTCATCCCATTTTATTTTTTCTGTTCCTAATTCATAATTCATTCCTGTCCAAGTATCTTCACGGAATGCATAGAATGATTTATGCCATCCTTTCTGATTGAATATAGAAATTAAGTCTTGCATGTATTGAGGTGCTCCAGGAACGGTACGATTAATTCCAAATTCCTCAGCAATGATTCGATTAGATGGTACATGATTTTCCTGAGACCAATTTTGCACAGGCTGTAAGAATGTATTTAATCCATCTTTATCCCACATCATAGGTGTTTCTAAATCTCCTACTTTTACAATTCCAGGATATTGATACTCTTTATTTTGCTTTTCACGTTGACTTGTTAATTGATATGGCTCATACATATGAAATGCATACAATGTCTTATTATCTTTAACTGGTTTAAGATATTTAAAAGCCCAAGGTGTGGCATATAGACCTGAATCTAGAATAATAGGTGTTTCTTTATCTACTTCACGAATTGAAGTAACAACTTTTTGATAAAATTCATTTAAATCTGCTGGGGTTCCCTTCACTTTTGAATACCATTTCTCATAATCTTCTGTCCAAAAATCATTATATCTATTTTTCTTAGATGTTTCTGGATGTGGTTCATTGATAATGTTGTAACCAACCACAGCGGGATGATCTTTCAATTCAAACGCAAGGTCCTTCCAAAATTGGCTTGCTTGTTCTTGATATTTCTCTTCTTCCCAGATTCTATCATCATTCTGATTATTGTTAAATTGACGCCAACGATCACCAGGTAATGAAAGCATTGTAAGTACAACTTTAATCCCTTGTGATTGTGCAGCATCTAAATCTGCTTTCAATTTTGCTACATCCTCTTTCACTAATCCTTGATAATTATCTGCATTACCGATAAGAAAATCTTTTCCTGATGTATCTGGTTTGTCTTCAAATAAGAAATCCTTATCTTTTGCCCATTTATCAGGTGCTAAACGAACATATTCAATATGAGCTTCCTTTGCACTTTTGTAGTTCTCAGGTAATGAAGTGCTATTCATAAAATTAGTACCTGTTCTTTTAGAATTCCAAAAATCCATTTTGGAACCTGCACTTTTGTATGTCTCAGCTTTCACATTCATTTCTTGTAT
>NZ_LDUK01000053.1:0-22653 GCF_001043575.1 Bacillus sp. LK2 | reverse complement strand
TTGGAATATCCTCTTTTTTTATTATATATAGCTATTGTCAGTTTTTGTCGGCCAATCGATATATCTTAAAAATCGTTGATATATTCGAAAAATCACCGATAAAAACTTCATTTACTAACGTACGGCACGCATTACAAAATTGAAAAATCATCTTTTGGAGCCAAGAGTCTTTAATTCTTATCCTCTTTCTCTTTCACAGCAGACAATACAGTTTGTTTTACCCATGCTTTACGATTCCTATGTTGTATAGCCCATTGGTATAAACCTTGCACACCTAAAATAAGTGAAATGACTATGCCGCTAAACGCGATTAAAAGAGCAAAATATTCTAGGGGTGAAGATATATGATTTGAATCAGTGTTTTTTAAAAGGTCAATCATAGTAAACCCTAGCATTTGGCCCACTACAGAATAGAGAGTTAAAATTAATAATAAAAGGCTATCTTTTTTAGAGGCAACATTTTCTTGATATTTAAATAGGCTATCAAGATTTTGTTTCGCATTCGTGAACAGTATTTCAATATTGAAAAGCTTTCTTAAACGAAAGAAAATATCTTCACTTTGTGACTGAGATACTAATTCTAAAGAAAAATAATTAGCTGTAAACGAATTGATAGAGTAAATTAACTTCTCTATCTCATTTGTATCCTGTTCAATATTTAGTTCAGCATAAGCGTTTGCCATTTTTAATAATACAATTTTATGAAATAAGTTTAATAATAAAGCGTAATAATATTCCCCATACATTTGGCTAGCAAGTTTAGCTATTTTATTATCATCTTCGTTCGTAATACATGTGAAAATATGTTCTTCCATTATGAAATAACGATTAGGAGCCCACCTTTGATAGGCGTGCTGTTTTAAGTAATCCTTAATATAAGGGAGATTGTTCGCACTTACATATGGTTTACCATTACTTGTTAATCCAGAAAGACTGGAAGTACGATAAACATCAATAACGTTAAGTTCCATATTTTCTTTTAGCGATAACAAAGTTTGCACGTACATTCTTTGGTCTTCAAAGAAAGGAAAAGTTTGAAAGTAAGAACTTCTTAATCTTTTCTTTTCAAAAAAATCTGTTAAGCCGTTAAATAAATAACCGAAAATGAATTTTTCAACTTGGGAATATTTTTTCCCATCGCATGTTATGCAAATGTTTTCGTCCGTTTCATTTCTCGTTTCAAGTACACGGAATCGTGTAGCGAATTCTATTGCGTCTGATAGTGTCATATTTGGAGAGATGTTAACTTCAGTTCGAATTGTTAGGAACCCAAGTTCATAAGGGCATAATGTTACATCGATTGAGTGCACTGTGAACGGGACAGAGATTAGATTTGTTGTTAAATATCCGTTTAAATTGAGATCTTTAGAATAGCGCTGTAATCCTTTTTGATGCTCAGAATGAGGAAAGAGAATTTTATTCGTAAATGAAAGATAGTATGCTTCCATATTTTGATGTGAAACATGAAACTCCCCGTAATATGTATTTTCATCTTCGAGATGATCGAGTCGAAAGGGCCGGAAATCATTTTTTTGTAAGAAAGGGAACATATTTTGTTCATATCCACTTTTGAACGAAAATGGGAAAATAAATTGAAAAATAGCTGTTGATACATATTTTTCTTCGATTGTTTGTATTGCCTCCATTTACATAGTTTCCTTTCAATATAAGCTATAGAAACAACATGCCCAAATCTTCTTAAAAATAACCACTGTTTTTCACTCGATTAAGAATGGAAATTCAGCTTATTCATTAGGGGACATGTACAATATTATGTATACTAAAAGTAGTATTATCATGTTTTGAAAAGGGGGATGTAATATGCGCATTTTAGTATTAGGAGCTGGAGGCGTTGGTGGATTTTTTGGTGGACGACTAGTAGAGAAGGGAGAAGATGTTACTTTTCTCGTTCGTAGTAGACGGAAACAACAATTAGAGGAAAAAGGTCTTGTTATTCGAAGCGTTAACGGAGATTTTTCATTTCAACCGAAATTAATTACGAAAGAAGATATCACTGCTCCATTTGATGTGATTTTATTTTCAACAAAAGCATATCACCTAAAAGAGGCAATAGTAGATTTGAAATCATTTGTAGATGAGAATACAGTCATAATCCCATTATTGAATGGTATGGCTCATTTATCACTATTACAAAAAGAGTTTGGTGAGGAAAAGGTGATTGGTGGTTTATGCTTTATTGAAACGACATTAAATAGCGAAGGGGATGTCGTACAAACTAGTGCTGCAAACAGACTTGTATTTGGGGAAATTAAGCCTCAAGATTCAGAGAGGATGCAACGTATTTCGAAAGTATTTGCGGGTACGAAAGCTAGTTTTATTTTAAGTGAAAATATTTTGCAGGACATGTGGCACAAATATTTATTTATCACCGTAATGTCAGGAGTGACAACATTAATGCGTGCCCCAATAGGGCCGATTCGTGAAAGTGAAGGTGGACGTGAATTTATCCGAAATGTATTTGAGGAATCTATGCAAATTATGAGGGCATTTGGAGCTCCAGTTAAGGATAATATTGTTGAGGAACATATGAAAACAATTGATAAAATTTCTTATGATATGAAGTCCTCTATGCAGCGTGATATGGAAAAAGGTTCGCTCGTTGAAGGGAAACATTTGCAAGGATACTTCTTGGAATTAGCGGAGCAATTTTCTATAAATGTGCCTTTATTAGGCGTTGTATATCAAAATTTAAAGGTATATGAAGAAACGATCTTAAGGGAAAAAAAAGTACAATTTTAATAGTATGAAAAAAGGGAAAGGATAGCAAAATATAAATACGTTGCTATCCTTTTTTATGTTCATTTTTGACAATCTACTCGTTTCTTTCAGTTCTTTTTGTCGTGTTTCTTTCTTTTTCACGGTTACCATATAACTGATTAATTTCATTTGCTACTGTATCTAAATATGAATCGGAAAAAAGTGGCTTCTTTTCTTTAGACATATGGGTCTCCTTTGTGGATTTTTTAGTATTCATTATGCATGTTTATCGGTGGATTATGCGCAATCATTTTAAATTTTTTCGTTTTTAAAATTTTTGTTTACTTTTTGAAAATAAAGGAGTATTATAATCCACAGTTTCAATTTTCTAAGTCGCTGAGACCGCATGGTGCGGGGGACCCGTTTTAATGGATTAGTACATAATTCAATGGGGTGAATCCTTGAAAAAGGTAGGGCTACTCATAGGCCCGAATCCGACAGCTAACCTCGTAAGCGTTATATTGAGAAGGAAGGTGGAGCTTGTGCGACAAAAAAATTAATGTCTACAAGTCTATTCGTTATGGCTTGTAGACATTTTTGCTTTCTGAAGAAATAGTTTATTGGTTGTGACTAGCAGAATGGTTCGTACAAAATTATTGGAGAGTGGACAGCAGTGGTTTCATCTATAAAAAAAATTTTAATTGGAAGACCGTTAAAATCAACCGAGTTAGGAGAACAAAAGCTTAATAAAACGAAGGCGTTAGCGATTTTATCTTCTGACGCATTGTCATCGGTTGCTTACGGTCCAGAGCAAATTTTAATTGCATTAGCAGGTCTTGGAGCAGTAGCTTATTGGTATTCTATTCCAATAGCTGTTGGAGTATTAGTGTTATTGACAGCTCTTATTTTATCTTATCGACAAATTATTTTTGCTTACCCACATGGAGGGGGGGCATATGTTGTATCGAAAGAAAATTTAGGGATGAATCCAGGCTTAATAGCAGGAGGATCTTTATTAGTCGATTATATTTTAACTGTTGCAGTAAGTGTGTCTGCAGGTACAGATGCGATTACGTCTGCTTTTCCTAGCTTACATACGCATAATGTAATCATTGCGGTTATATTTGTTATATTAATTACTATTTTAAATTTAAGAGGGGTAACGGAATCAGCTTCTATTTTAGCATATCCTGTTTATTTATTTGTTCTAGCACTATTTATATTAATTGGTGTAGGGATATACAATATTTTAACTGGTCACGTTTCACCGACTTTACATTCGCCAATTGGAACACCAGTTGCGGGAATTAGCTTATTTTTACTGTTACGAGCGTTTGCATCAGGAAGTTCTGCTTTAACAGGTGTTGAAGCAATCTCTAATGCAATCCCGAATTTTAAAGATCCTTCTCCTAACAATGCGGCAAAAACATTGCTTGCGATGGGTGCTTTACTTGCCGTTTTATTTTCGGGAATTGTCTTTTTAGCTTATTATTATGGCATTAATCCAAGTAAACAAGTAACGGTTGTTTCACAAATCGCTGAACAAACATTTGGACGTAATTTCATGTACTATTTCATACAAGGTACAACAGCTTTAATATTAATTCTTGCTGCTAATACAGGATATTCTGCATTTCCATTATTGGCGGTTAATCTTGCGAAAGATAAGTTCATACCGAGAATGTTTACGATTAGAGGAGACCGTCTAGGATATTCAAACGGTATTATTATACTTGGGATTGCTTCGATTATTTTAATTGTAGCTTTCCAAGGGAAAACAGAACACTTGATTCCGCTATATGCGGTAGGGGTATTTATTCCATTTACACTTTCTCAAACTGGAATGGTACTAAAATGGCTTCGTGAAAAGCCTGAAGGATGGATTTTACGATTATCAATTAATTTAACGGGTGCAGTTATTAGTTTTATCGTAATGAGTATGTTCTTTTTAACTAAGTTCTCACAAGTTTGGTCAATCCTTATTTTCTTACCTTTCATTATCTTCTTGTTTCATCGAATTAAGAAGCATTATGATGCAGTGGGCGATCAATTAAGTTTAAAAACTTGTGAGCGAATTGTTCCGATTGAGGGGAATGTGATTGTCGTTCCTGTAGCTGGCATGACTCATGTAGTAGAAAATTCATTGAATTATGCTAAGGCTCTTTCTGCAGATCAAGTTATCGCTGTATATGTTGCTTTTGACAGAGAAGAGGAAAAGAAATTTGAAGAGAAATGGAAGAAGTGGCAACCTGAAGTAAGGCTTGTTACATTACATTCTCATTATAGAAGTATTATTCAGCCGCTAACTAAGTTCATTGATACAGTGCAATATAAAGCGAGTGAATCAAATTACCGAGTTACGGTCGTTATACCACAGTTCATTCCGAAAAAAGGTTGGCATAACATTCTTCATAATCAGTCTAGTTTATTAATTCGTGCGTATTTACTCTATAAAAGAAATGTTGTTATTACGACAGTTCCATATCATTTGAAAAAGTAAGAAGATTTTTTAAGGATAGCTTCACGAAAGTGAAGCTATCCTTTTTGTGTATATGCTATGCATAATTGCATATGGGGTTAAAAGATATATCAATATAATTTTATTGGTTATGAGTAAGTAGTATTTTCTGTTGTGATATATGGATATTTTAATCGAGAAAGTGAATTGAATTTTATTTTGGGATAAGGACATGAGAGCTTGAAAATAAAGGGAATTAAAATACTTCTTTACGGTAGATAAATAGCTGTGTTTAAATGACCTTACAGTACAAAACTTAAATGGAAACAAAACTAAATTTCATACTTTCATACGTTATTTAGTTTAAAATGAATAATATTTTTATGTAATATATTCACTGTGTGAATGTGGGAATTGAGATAAAATAGAAATTTTATACAATATTATTCATACTAAGCGCATATGAAAAGTTATGAAATGTTTTATAACAATAAGTAAGTACTGTAGCAATAAAATTTGAGAGAGGTGGTTAGTACATGAATCACGATGAGAACGTTCTCTATTTTTAACCATCTCAATATATGTAAGAAAATAAAATAATACAATGCGATATTAATAGTTGCTAATACATAGGAGGAGTTAAAGTGAAAAAGACTTTAATTACAGGGTTATTGGTTACAGCAGTATCTACGAGTTGCTTCGTTCCTGTAAGCGCTTACGCTAAGGAGGGGCAAACAGAAGTGAAAACAGTATATGCGCAAAATGTAATTGCTCCAAATACATTATCAAATTCAATTAGAATGTTAGGATCACAGTCACCGCTCATACAAGCATACGGATTAGTTATTTTGCAACAACCAGACATTAAGGTAAATGCTATGAGTAGTTTGACGAATCACCAAAAGTTTGCAAAGGCGAATGTACGAGAGTGGATTGATGAATATAATCCGAAGTTAATCGACTTAAATCAAGAGATGATGAGATATAGTACTAGATTTAATAGTTACTATAGTAAGTTATATGAACTAGCAGGAAAAGTAAATGAAGATGAACAGGCCAAAGCAGATTTTACAAGCGCATATGGAAAATTGCAATTGCAAGTACAAAGCATCCAAGAGAGTATGGAGCAAGATTTATTAGAGTTAAATCGATTTAAAACGGTATTAGACAAAGATAGTAACAACTTATCAATTAAAGCTGATGAGGCAATAAAAACACTGCAAGGATCAAGTGGAGATATTGTGAAATTAAGAGAAGATATTAAAAGAATTCAGGGGGAAATTCAAGCTGAACTAACAAACATTTTGAACAGACCACAAGAAATTATTAAAGGTTCTATTAATATCGGAAAACAAGTATTTACAATCACTAATCAAACTGCACAAACGAAAACAATTGATTTTGTTTCTATCGGTACTTTAAGTAATGAAATTGTAAATGCTGCAGATAGTCAAACGAGGGAAGCAGCTCTTCGTATTCAGCAAAAGCAAAAAGAGCTACTACCACTTATTCAAAAGTTATCACAAACTGAATCAGAGGCGACTCAAATTACATTCGTTGAAGATCAAGTAAGTAGCTTTACAGAACTAATTGATCGCCAAATCTCAACTTTAGAAACGTTATTAACGGATTGGAAAGTTTTAAATAATAATATGATCCAAATTCAAACAAATATTGAAGAAGGCACGTATACAGACAGTAGTTTACTTCAAAAACATTTCAATCAACTCAAAAAAGTAAGTGATGAAATGAATAAGCAAACAAATCAATTTGAAGATTACGTTACAAACGTTGAAGTACATTAAAAAGAAAAATAATTAGCGATATAGGGAGAGAAGAAAAATGACAAAAAAACCTTATAAAGTAATGGCTCTATCAGCACTTATGGCGGTATTTGCAGCAGGGAACATTATGCCAGCACATACTTATGCAGCTGAAAGTACAGTAAAACAAGCTCCAGTTCATGCGGTAGCAAAAGCTTATAATGACTATGAAGAATACTCATTAGGACCAGAAGGCTTGAAAGATGCAATGGAAAGAACAGGTTCAAACGCTTTAGTAATGGATCTGTACGCTTTAACAATTATTAAACAAGGTAATGTTAACTTTGGAAATGTAACGTCGGTTGATGCTGCTTTAAAAGGTAAAGTGATTCAGCATCAAGATACGGCTAGAGGAAATGCAAAACAATGGTTAGATGTATTAAAGCCACAGCTTATTTCAACGAATCAAAATATTATTAATTACAATACGAAGTTCCAAAATTATTACGATACTTTAGTTAAGGCTGTAGATGAGAAGGATAAAGCAACACTTACGAAAGGTCTAACTAGATTATCAAGTAGTATTAATGAAAATAAAGCGCAAGTAGATCAGTTAGTAGAAGATTTGAAGAAATTCCGAAATAAAATGACTGGGGATACTCAAAACTTCAAAAGCGATGCAAATCAAATTACATCTATCTTAGCTAGTCAAGATGCTGGAATTCCGCTTCTGCAAAATCAAATCACAACGTACAATGAAGCAATTAGCAAATATAATGCAATTATTATCGGTTCATCTGTTGCGACAGCATTAGGACCAATTGCAATTATCGGTGGCGCGGTTGTTATTGCTACTGGAGCAGGAACTCCGCTAGGAATCGCATTAATTGCAGGCGGAACAGCAGCTGTAGGCGGTGGAACAGCTGGAATTGTACTAGCTAAAAAAGAACTTGATAATGCACAATCTGAAATTCAAAAAATAACAGGACAAATTACAACGGCTCAATTAGAAGTAGCAGGTTTAACAAACATTAAAACACAAACAGAATATTTAACAAACACTATTGATACTGCAATTACAGCATTGCAAAATATTTCAAACCAATGGTATACAATGGGATCAAAATACAATTCTTTACTTCAAAATGTAGATTCAATTAGTCCAAACGACCTTGTTTTCATTAAAGAGGATTTAAACATTGCGAAAGATAGCTGGAAAAACATTAAAGACTATGCAGAAAAGATTTATGCTGAAGATATTAAAGTAGTAGATACGAAAAAAGCATAATCGAATACGAATCGTTAGAGCGTTAAGTATTGATGAATGATTTGAAGCTCCTGTTCAGTTGTGAGCAGGAGCTTTTTATATCCTTATAAAGAGAATAGGTGAAGAGTATGCAGAAAAGATTTTATAAAAAATGTCTTTTAACGCTAATGATTGCTGGGGTGGCAACGAGTAATGCGTTTCCTTTACATCCTTTTGCAGCAGAACAAAATGTAAAAACATTACAAGAAAATGCGAAAAATTATTCTCTCGGTCCAGCAGGATTCCAAGATGTAATGGCGCAAACGACATCAAGCATATTTGCAATGGATTCATATGCAAAACTAATTCAAAATCAACAAGAGACTGATTTGAGTAAAATAAGTTCAATTAATGGTGAGTTAAGAGGGAATATGATTCAGCATCAAAAAGATGCAAAAATTAACGCAGCATATTGGCTAAATGAAATGAAACCTCAAATTATGAAGACAGATCAAAATATTATTGATTTTAATAATACGTTTCAGACATACTATAATCGTTTATTAGCAGCGATTGATCAAAAAGATAGTGTGAAGTTTAAAGCAGATTTAGAAAAATTATATGCGGACATTTTAAAGAATCAAAATGAGGTAGACGTATTATTAGGGAATTTAAAAGCTTATCGCGATAGAATGGCGAAGGATACAAATAGCTTTAAAGAAGACTCGAATCAATTAACAGCGATTTTAGCAAGTACGAATGCTGGTATTCCAGCTCTGGAACAGCAAATCAATACATATAACGATTCGATTAAAAAGAGTAACGATATGGTCATTGCTGGTGGGGTGCTTTGCGTAGCGCTAATAACTTGTCTTGCTGGCGGACCGATGATTGGGATTGCGAAAAAAGATATTGCAAATGCAGAACGAGAAATAGCCAATTTAAAGAATAGAATTTCTGGAGCACAAGCAGAAGTGGCAATTTTGACAGATGTGAAAAATAAAACAACAAATATGACAGAAACAATTGACGCAGCAATTACAGCATTGCAAAATATATCAAATCAATGGTATACGGTAGGTGCAAAATATAATAATTTACTACAAAACGTAAAGGGAATCAGTCCTGAAGAATTTACATTTATAAAAGAAGATTTAAATACGGCGAAAGATAGCTGGACAGATGTAAAGAATTATACAGAGAAATTACATGAAGGCGTGACGAAGTAAAGTTTTAGCCGAATTATAATACAGGTGCTATTTTTGTCATTATTTGTTGATAAGTCGATATATTTGAAAAACCTTTGATATAATTTCATATACTTTGGTACGGTTCTAAAAAGGGATGTAACCTAGTCAAAAACTTCGACTTAGGGGACATCCCTTTATTTTTTATTGTTCATTAGTCGAAATTTCTTGCATAAAGCTGTATAATGCTTGTAACGAAAGGGAAATACAGGAAAGGATATGTATTGAGTTACTATGGATAAAGATAAACAACAATTAAGCGTTGAAGTTGCAAGATTATATTATCAATCAGATTATAGTCAGCAAGAAATTGCTAATAAATTAAATATTTCAAGACCTACGATTTCTAGATTATTAAAGTATGCAAAAGAAAAAGGGTTTGTTCAAATTAGTATAGCTGATCCATTTGCTGATTTAGATAACGTAGGGAATTTACTTAAAGAAAAGTATAATTTGTTAGAGGCTCATGTTGTATTTTCTCCTGTACCAGAATATGCAACGATTACGGAGTACATTAGTAAATATGCTGCTGAGTATATGGAAAAGACAGTTGAAAACGGTGATATCGTTGGTGTTAGTTGGGGAATGACGATGTATGAAATCGCTAGAAAAATCGTACCGCAACATGTAAAAGGGGTAGAGGTTGTTCAATTAAAAGGTGGCATTAGTCACTCGAGTGTAAATACATATGCGAATGAGACAATTGCTTTATTTGCAGATGCTTTTCAAACGACGCCAAGAAATCTACCACTTCCAGTTATATTTGATAATGCGGTGACAAAAGAATTAGTAGAGCAAGATAGACATATTCATCATATTATCGAAATGGGAAAACAAGCAAACATTGCAATTTTCACTGTCGGAACAGTGCGTGATGAAGCGTTATTATTCCGACTAGGATATTTAGATAAGGATGAAACGAGCTTACTGAAAAAACAAGCGGTCGGTGACATTTGTTCACGTTTCTTTGATGGAGATGGAAATATAAGTAGTGAAGAAATTAATAAGCGTACAATTGGAATTGAGTTAGAGGAACTTAAATTAAAGAAACGTTCTATTTTAGTTGCAGGTGGTAATAGAAAAATAAAAGCAATTGATGGAGCGTTAAGCGGTGGGTATGCAAATGTATTAATTATCGATCAGCATACGGCAAAAGAACTGTTACATTATCAAAAAGGTTGAAATAAAAGGCTTTCTCAAAAGGATACTTTTGAGAAAGCCTTTTATTTTTAGTATGAATAAATCAATGTGTAGTACCTTGTAAAGTATTTGTAAGGAACGCTCTTTGATTGATCTCCTTTTTCAAAAATTAGTGAGTTAGCCATAATATCTCTATCTACAAAACTCCATCCATCTTGTTCCATCTTTTCGATAAAAGGTTCCATTTTTCCTCGTTTTACTAAGTATGGTGATTGCTCATCTATCGAACTTACTTCTACCATCTCTTTATCGTGAATAACCATTTTAGACGTTGCTAAAGCAAATGGAATGGGGTTACCTTCTTGGAAAATAACATCCCTTTTTTGAAAAATAAATATGGATAGTAAGGTGCATACTAGCAATGTGAATATAAAGAATTTTGATTTTAACAAGGGGATCACATCCTTTCAATTACAAGTTTACACTATTTTCAATTTATCTCAATAAATTCCTTCTCGGAAAAGAATGAACAAAATTTCAAAAGTGTATTTACATTTGTTCAACTAAGAGTTAGAATGAAGTTGTTAAAAGATATGAGGAGTGAAGATAATGAACATTGCAAAGTTAATTGACCATACAATTTTAAAAGCTAATTCTACAAAAGAAGATGTTATGAAAGTAATCGAAGAAGCAAAGGAATATAAATTCGCTTCTGTTTGTATTAATCCTACATGGGTAAAGCTAGCTGCTGATGAATTAGCTGGACATGATGTAGATGTTTGTACTGTAATCGGTTTCCCATTAGGAGCAAGCACTACTGAAACAAAAGCATTTGAAACAAAAGATGCTATCGCAAAAGGTGCAACTGAAGTTGATATGGTAATCAACGTTGGTGCTTTAAAAGATGGCGACAATGAACTTGTTGAAAAAGATATTTATGAAGTAGTACAAGCAGCAAAAGGAAAAGCTCTTGTAAAAGTAATCATTGAAACTTGTCTATTAACAGATGAAGAGAAAGTACGCGCTTGTGAATTATCAGTAAAAGCTGGTGCTGATTTCGTAAAAACTTCAACTGGATTCTCAACTGGTGGAGCAACTGCTGAAGATATCGCATTAATGCGTAAAACAGTAGGACCAAACGTTGGTGTAAAAGCATCTGGTGGCGTTCGTACACGTGAAGATGCAGACAAAATGGTAGCTGCTGGAGCTTCTCGCGTTGGAGCTAGTGCTAGTGTTGCAATCGTATTAAATGATGCAAAAGGTGCTACAGATAACTACTAATTAATAATGAAGTAAAGAGCAATAGATACACGTTTAAAGTAAAGTGTATCTATTGCTTTAACAATTGAAAAAAATGTAAGCGGATACGAATGGGAGGAGACGGCTTATGAAATACTTAATCGGTGTTTTAGGCCTCGTATTGATTTTAGGTATCGCTTGGCTTGCTAGTAATGATAAAAAGAAAGTCAAATTTCGCCCAATCATAACGATGGTTATATTACAATTCATTTTGGGATTTTTATTATTAAATACGAGTATTGGGAATATATTAATTAGCGGAATCGCTGATGGTTTTGGAGAATTATTAAAGTATGCCGCTGATGGTGTCAATTTCGTATTTGGTGGATTAGTAAATCAAAAAGAGTTTTCATTCTTTTTAGGGGTATTAATGCCAATTGTATTTATATCAGCGTTAATAGGTATCTTACAACATATTAAAGTACTGCCTTTTATCGTGAAATATATTGGTCTAGCTTTAAGTAAAGTAAACGGTATGGGGAAACTTGAGTCATATAACGCGGTAGCTTCTGCAATTTTAGGACAATCTGAAGTGTTTATTTCGGTAAAAAAACAACTAGGATTATTGCCAGAAAAAAGAATGTACACTTTATGTGCATCTGCAATGTCTACAGTTTCAATGTCTATCGTTGGATCGTATATGGTTTTATTAAAGCCACAATATGTAGTAACAGCTTTAGTACTTAACTTATTTGGTGGTTTTATAATCGCTTCTATTATTAACCCGTATGAGGTTTCTGAAGAAGAAGATATGTTAGAAGTACAAGAAGAAGAGAAAAAGACCTTTTTTGAAGTATTAGGGGAATATATTATAGATGGTTTTAAAGTTGCGATTACAGTAGCAGCTATGTTAGTTGGTTTCGTTGCTCTGATTGCCTTTATTAATGCATTATTTAAAGGCGTAATCGGTATCTCATTCCAAGAAATTCTTGGTTATGTATTTGCACCATTTGCATTTATTATGGGCGTTCCGTGGCATGAAGCAGTTAATGCCGGCAATATTATGGCGACAAAACTTGTATCAAATGAATTTGTAGCTATGACAGATTTAGCACAAGGAAACTTTAATTTCTCAGCTAGAACAACAGCGATTGTATCTGTATTCTTAGTTTCATTTGCAAACTTCTCTTCAATTGGAATTATTGCAGGAGCAGTGAAAAGCTTAAATGAAAAACAGGGGAACGTAGTAGCAAGATTCGGCTTGAAATTACTTTTCGGTGCAACATTAGTAAGTTTCTTATCAGCAACGGTTGTTGGCTTACTATTTTAATAGATTCATATAATATGAAAAGGAATGGTGATTGTAATGAGAATGGTAGATATTATTGCGAAAAAACGTGATGGAAAAGAATTAACGACTGAAGAAATTAATTTCTTTATTAATGGTTATACAGACGGAAGTATTCCTGATTATCAAGTGAGTGCACTTGCAATGGCAATCTTCTTCCAGGATATGACGGATCGTGAACGTGCAGACTTAACAATGGCAATGGTTGAGTCTGGAGAAACTATCGACTTATCAGCAATTGAAGGCATTAAAGTAGATAAGCATTCAACTGGCGGTGTTGGTGATACAACAACATTAGTATTAGGACCATTAGTTGCTGCTTTAGATGTACCAGTAGCAAAAATGTCTGGCCGTGGTTTAGGACATACGGGCGGAACAATTGACAAATTAGAAGCAGTAGAAGGATTCCACGTTGAAATTACGAAAGAGCAATTCATTGATATTGTAAACCGTGACAAAGTGGCAGTTATCGGACAAACTGGAAATTTAACACCTGCTGATAAAAAAATCTATGCGCTACGTGATGTAACAGGAACGGTAAACTCAATTCCTCTAATCGCAAGTTCAATTATGAGTAAAAAAATTGCAGCTGGTGCTGATGCGATCGTACTTGATGTAAAAACAGGTGCTGGTGCATTTATGAAAACAGAAGAAGATGCAAAAGAATTAGCACATGCAATGGTACGGATCGGAAATAATGTTGGACGTCAAACGATGGCAGTTATTTCAGATATGTCACAACCTCTTGGTTTTGCGATTGGTAACGCTCTAGAAGTGAAGGAAGCAATTGATACTTTAAAAGGTGAAGGTCCAGAAGATTTAACAGAATTAGTACTTGTATTAGGTAGTCAAATGGTTGTACTTGCGAAAAAAGCTAATACATTAGAAGAAGCCCGTGAAATGTTACGGGAAGTTATGAAAAACGGAAAAGCAACTGAGAAATTTAAAGAGTTCTTAAGCAATCAAGGTGGAGACAGCTCGATTGTAGATAATCCAGAAAAAATGCCACAGGCGAAGTATGTAATTGATGTACCTGCTAAAACTTCAGGTGTTATTTCAAACATTGTTGCAGATGAAATCGGTATCGCAGCTATGTTACTTGGTGCAGGCCGTGCAACGAAAGAAGATGAAATCGATTTAGCTGTAGGTTTAATGTTACGTAAAAAAGTTGGCGATGCAGTAAAAGAAGGCGAGCCATTCGTAACGATTTACGCAAATCGTGAAAATGTAGAAGATGTAAAAGCAAAAATTTATGAAAATATTTCTATCTCTGAAACAGCAGTGGCTCCTAAATTAGTTCATACAGTTATTACTGATTAATCATAATTACATTTACTTTGAGGAGGAAATAATATGGATAAGAAAAAATATATTGAAGAAGCAAATAAGATGTTATCAAAAGCGTATATTCCGTATTCAAAATTTCCTGTTGGTGCAGCGTTAGTTACGAAAGAAGGTAAAATCTATACTGGTTGTAATATAGAAAATGCTTCTTACGGATTATGTAACTGTGCAGAAAGAACGGCAATCTTTAAAGCAGTATCAGAAGGTGAGCGCGACTTTAGTTATTTAGTCATTACAGGCGAAACTGACGGACCAATTTCACCATGTGGTGCATGTAGACAAGTTATTGCTGAATTTTGTGATCCGAAAATGCCTGTTTTACTAACGAATGTAAAAGGCGATGAAAAGGAAGTGACGGTCGAACAGTTGTTGCCGGGTGCTTTCTCAATTGAAGATTTAAAATAAGATAAAAAGGGCCTTCCACAATCAACAGTTGTGGAAGGTCTTTTTTGTATAAAAAGAACAATGTAATATTCTGTTCATATTCCGTTCATAAACTTTGAGTAAAATGATTGCAGCGAATATGGAAAGTGACGATATGAATTGTCGTTCTACAGCAGGAGGAATATAATGAAGAAATTATATAATGCAGCATTCATGTACTTAATTATTGGTTTATTATCAGGTGTATTTGCAAGAGAGTATACAAAAGCACAAGGAATTAAAGGATCCACTATGTTACAGCTAGTGCATACACACGTATTAGTATTAGGATTCATATTCTTTTTGGTTGCTTTAGCTTTATTTAAAGTGTTTCATGTACAAGAAACAAAAAGCTTCCGCGCATGGTTTGTTGTTTATAATGCAGGATTAATTTTTACTATCGCTACAATGGTATTTAGAGGTCTTCTACAAGTAAACGGAACGGACTTTAACGGTTTAAGCCATATGGCTGGATTAGCTCATGTCATTATTAGTGTCGGGCTTGTTTGGTTTATGATTTTGCTAAAAAAGTCGTTTAAATAGATAGGAGTGGAGAATATGAGTTTAGCACTTTTATCAAGTATCGTAGCAGTTTGTATGGCCGTTGGAGTGATGTTTCTTCGATTTAAGTCAGCGAAAAAACCGGTAACGAAAAAGAAAATTATATTACCGCCAATCTTTATGAGTACTGGCGCATCGATGTACTTCTTACCAGAGTTTCGGTTAACATCGTTAGAAATAGTAGAGGCAATTAGCGTAGGACTTATTTTCTCTATATTTCTTATTAAAACAACTAAGTTTGAAATAAGAGGCGAAGATATATATATGAAACCGTCAAAAGCGTTCATATTTATTTTAGTTGGTTTATTAGCTGTACGGGTAGCATTAAAATCATATTTAAGTCAATCGATTGATTTGGCGCAATTAAGCGGGATGTTTTTCTTACTTGCCTTTGCGATGATTGTATCGTGGAGAATTGCTATGTATCGCTCGTATACTAAATTAGAAAAGACAATAAAAAGAGCTGGAATTTCTATATAGGAATTCCAGCTCTTTTTATGTTTTATTGAATGTATTCTTTAACGCGGAGCTCATTCGCTAAATTTCAAACGGTCTTGGGCATGCTGTAAAGCAATAGGAGTAACGTTCTCGCCGCTAGGATCTACAATTTTTGTATTTAGTAAAATGGAATCTAAACTTCCGCGAAATTCTTTCGTATAGCTTTTTCTTAACGTTTGTTGCTCTTGTTTTTCTGCACTATTTAATCCTAAAGTTTTTTCTTTTTTTGCCAATTCATTAATACGGAATAAAATGTTTTTCATTTTGTCCACCTCTTATTTTAAAATAAATTAGTTACTTACTAATTTATAGTTATTTTAACTCGTATAGTTTGTTATGTCAACACCATCTACAAATAGATTAAAAATTGACGAAAAATTATAACAATAATAAAATGAATAACAGAGGACAATTAGTTTTAAAAGCATACATAGAATGTTAGGGGGATTATTATGAAGTCAACATTTTTTACTCAAAATAGAGAACGATTAGTAAAAACATTACCGGAGGAATCTATTACTATTTTATTTGCGGGACAAGCACCTCATATGTCAGCTGATGCACATTATAAATTTGTACCGAATCGTAATTTTTACTACTTAACGGGAATCAATGAGCCAAATGTTATTTTCATGCTAAAAAAGTTTGGGAATAGTGTAGAAGAGACTCTTTTCATTGAAAAATCAGATCCAGTGCTTGAGAAGTGGGTTGGAAAAACAGTTTCTAAAGAAGAAGCAGAGAAATTATCAGGTATAAAGAAAGTTGTATATATAGAGAGCTTTGAAAAAACAATGTCAAATACACTTTTCACCGAAAATGTGAAACATGTGAATTTAGATTTGGAGCTTCGTGAGTGGAAAGGTACAGAGACGAAAACGTTAGCGTTTGCTAAACATGTAAGAGAACAATATCCTCACATTACAATTGGAAATGTTTATCCGAACATTTGTGAATTAAGAGTGTTTAAAACAGAAGAAGAAATTGAAATCATAAAAGAAGCTATTGCTGTTACTAAAGAGGGTATTTATAATGTATTGAAGCATGCAAAAGCAGATATGATGGAGTATGAATTAGAAGCTCATTTTGATTTTATGCTGAAATCATCTGGGATTAAACATCATGCATTCAATACAATTTTAGCGAGCGGTAAAAATGCTACTGTACTGCATTATGAAGATAACGATGCAAAAGTGGAGCAAGGTGATTTAGTACTGCTCGATTTAGGTGCTCAAAAAGACTACTATAATGCTGATATTAGTTACACATTCCCAGCTAGTGGAACATTCTCTAGTCGCCAAAAACAAATATATAATATAGTGTTAAAAGCATTAAAAGAAACAACGGAACTTATTAAGCCAGGTTTAAAATTCGCTGCATTAAATGAACATACAAAAAAAGTGCTAGCAGAAGAATGTAAAGCAATTGGTTTAATTCAAGAAGACGAGGAATTATCTAAATATTATTATCATGGTGTGAGCCATTTCCTCGGTTTAGATACTCATGATGTAGGAACATATAAAGATAGAGTATTAGAAGAAGGTATGGTCATTACGATTGAACCAGGTTTGTATATTGAAGAAGAATCAATTGGAATTCGTATTGAAGATGATATTCTTGTCACGAAGGACGGGTATGAAAACTTGTCAAAAGATATCATTAGATCAGTTGAAGAGATTGAAGAGTTTATGAGAGAAAATAATGTAAATGTAAAAGAAGATGAAGTTGTTACGAAATAATAATTGGAAGAGGCGCTCAATTTTGGGCGCCTTTTTATTTTGTTCATTTTACATCTCCATATTTTCTTGAAAATTGTCTTCTATAATAATCTTGAAAAAGAAAAAGGGGGAATTTTCCATGAAGAGATTTGTATTAACGGCAGTTATAGTCTCCGTAATATCTTTAATTGTTGCGTGTTCTGCGACCACAAATACAACAAATGATCATAAAAATATGAATGATAAAAAAACAGCACAGACTGAAACGGCTACAAAACCATTGAAAGTTGTAAAAGGGCCGGAAGTTATTTTAGTAGCGAAAGAAGAAAAACAAAAGCTAAGTAACGGTGTTATTGTTCCAGTCTGGACATTTAATGGCTCATCCCCAGGTCCAGAAATTCGGGTGAAAAAAGGTGGAAAAGTTAAAGTGACATTAAAAAATGAATTATCTGCACCAGTATCTATTCATTGGCATGGGTATCCTGTTCCGAATAACATGGATGGAATTCCAGGCGTGACACAAGATGCGGTTGAATCAGGAAAAAGTTTCACCTACGAATTTGAAGCGAACGTACCAGGAACGTATTGGTATCATTCGCATCAAGATTCTGTAAATCAATTAGATAGAGGCTTGTATGGAGCTCTTGTTGTAGAAGATACAAATGAAAAGTATGATAAAGATTACACATTAATGTTAGATGAATGGGTCACAGATAAAGAAGAAATTAATAAGCAGTTAAAAGAAATGACTAAAGGGCAAACAGAAAAAGCAGATGGTAATAAATCTAGTAAGGATAATGAAAATACGAAAAAGAATGATGATATGAAAGGCATGGATCATTCCGGTATGGACATGGGCAGTGATAAAAAAGACGCTGGTAATATGGCAGGAATGGACCATGGAAATATGAAGATGGAAGGTCATGATATGAGTATGTATGATTTATTCACAATCAACGGTAAAAGCGGGGATTTAGTGGAGCCATTAAAAGTGAGTAAAGGAGATAAAGTTCGTCTCCGCCTTGTTAATGCTGGCTATCTATCACATGATATACACGTTCACGGTCATGATATAAAAGTAATTGCGACAGATGGCCAGCCAATAAATGATCCAAAAGCTATAAAGGATAAAGTGATTTCAATCGCACCAGGAGAACGTTATGATGTTGAATTTACTGCTAACAATCCTGGGAAATGGTATGTTGAAGACCATTCAGAAAATAAAGGTGCAAAAGGAATGAAAGCTGTTATTGAATATGATGGCAACAAAGAGATGAAGGACAAAGCAAACGAAAAAGAAAAATTATTAAAATTAGACATGACGAAATATGGATCTAAAAAAATAGGAAGTTTCACGTTAGACCAGCAGTATACTACCACATATAATATGGACTTGAATACGCAAATGAATGGAAATGAAATGGTATATACAATTAACGGAAAGGTATTCCCAGATATTGACCCAATTCCAGTGAAAAAGGATGACTTAGTAAAAGTAAAATTAGTAAATCGCTCTAAAGCAGACGATCATCCGATGCATTTACACGGTCATTTCTTCCAAGTATTAAGTAAAGATGGAAAACCGATAGAAGGTTCTCCAATTGTTAAAGATACTTTGAACTTAAAACCAGGAGAAGAATATGAAGTAGCCTTTGTAGCAGACAATCCAGGTGAATGGATGTTCCACTGTCATGATTTACACCATGCTTCAGCAGGAATGGTAACAGAAGTAAAATATAAAGATTACAAATCTGATTATGTTCCAAACCCTAATATTCCAAATAAGCCAGAATAATATAAAATTCATGTAATTTATTATGATATAAAGCAGTTATCTTATTGGATAGCTGCTTTATTAATTTTGATTGTAAGTGTTAATGCATGTGTCAATCGTGCCCTGAGGAAGATGGGGGAGTATGATCTGGGAATGTCACGAATACAGTAAGAACAATTACTACGCTAATGGAAAGTAATAATAGAAACCGTCGGTGGATATAAGTAGAAAAGTTCTCTGATAACAATTGAATCATACATGACATGGTAATAGTTATGGTAAGTAAGAGGCTAATAAGAAGTATACTATGAGCTTGTTGAGTGCTTAACATTTCTGTAATCATTGCTCCCATCATACTTGCCATTAATCCAGAGAACATTCCTTCTAAGGCAGTATACAGGTGAAAACGTAGACCGACTAAAAGACCGATAAAACCACTAATCAAAATAGCAAGCAAAGTAGAATATAGTAGTTCACCTTTAAAGAGAATACCTAAATAAAAACCTATACTTAAACCGATACTCATACTAAAAGACATGATAAATACCATATACTCCATTAGGGTACCCTTACGTTTAGAAATATATGATGTAATAATAATCGAGATACAACAAAGTGTTAAGGCAGTTAACGTATAAGTAAACATCATGATACCTCCCTGTCCTATCATTCACTTCATCATATGTTTAAATGGAGGGTACTTATGCTTATATATATCTGCAAATTATCTGCACAATTTAATGAATGTAAGCAAGTAGTAATAAAGGAAAGAAAGGACGCTTGATTTTTTTTGGCGTCTTTTTTGCTTGTAAGCATGTGAAAGAAATTGTTATATAATGAGTTTCTATTGTGAAGCCATAAAGAATAAGCGTATAATATTATAGGTCTCACATTTGTGAGGCAAACCGCGAATGATAAATAAGATTGTTTTTTTATCATCGTCTCTAAACATATACACAATGAAAGTAACACTGGAATACAGATAGGGAGTTAGAAGATGAAATTAATTATTGCCGAGAAACCAGATCAAGGTTTGGCTCTTGTTTCACAATTTAAATATCGCCGGAAAGATGGATATTTAGAAGTAGAAGCAAATGAGTTATTTCCAAATGGAGCGTACTGTACATGGGCAATTGGTCATTTGACGCAGTTATGTAATCCAGAACATTATCATGCTGAGTGGAAAAAATGGTCGCTCGATACATTACCGATGATTCCAGAGCGTTTTCAATTTGAAGTAACAAAGTCGAAGTATAAGCAATTTAATGTAGTGAAACAGCTGTTACATAATCCGGGGGTAACAGAAATTATACACGCAGGCGATGCTGGGCGTGAAGGGGAACTAATCGTACGAAACATTATTAATCTTTGCAACGTGCAAAAGCCAATGAAACGTCTTTGGATTTCATCTTTAACGAAGCAAGCAATTTATCAAGGGTTTAAAAACTTACTTGATGAATCAGATACGATTAATACGTATTACGAAGCATATACAAGATCTTGCGCTGACTGGGTTGTTGGCATGAATGCATCGCGTGTCTTTAGTATTTTGCTAAAGAAAAAGGGAATGAATGATGTGTTTTCCGCTGGCCGTGTACAAACTCCAACATTGGCGTTAATCGTAAAGCGTGAAAAAGAAATCGAGAACTTTAAGTCAGAGCCATTTTGGGAAGTGTTCGCAACCTTTAATATAGAAGGAAAGAAGTATGAGGGGAAATGGGAGAAAGATAATGAATCTCGTCTAAAAGACCCTGATATGGCAAATAAAATTGCGGCATTTTGCCAAGGTAAACCAGCTGTAGTAAAAGAGATGAAAACGGAGCGTAAAGAATTTCAGCCGCCGTTTTTATTTAATTTATCATCACTACAAGCAACGGCAAACAAAGCTTTTAAATTTTCACCGAAAAAGACGCTTGATATAACTCAAGCACTATATCAAAAAGGGATAGTATCTTATCCACGTTCAGATTCTAACTATGTAACACAAGGAGAAGCAGCGACGTTCCCTGATATTTTACAGAAGTTAAGTCAGTTTGATGAATATAAAGGTTTATTGCCAGCACCAATTGAATCAATTATGAACAACAAGCGCTATGTGAATGAAAAGAAAGTTACAGATCACTACGCAATTATACCGACAGAGCAAGTGACAAATCCAAGCAAACTATCAGGTGATGAAAAGAAAATTTACGATATGATCGTAAGAAGACTTATTGCGGCGCATTATGAAGTAGCAATCTTTGACTACACAACGATTACAACGCTTGTAGACGAACGTGCGGAGTTCATTTCGAAAGGAAAACAGCAAATTCAAGAAGGTTGGCATAAAGTTATTTTCCAAGACGATAAAGATGACGAAACGATTCTTCCAATTGTAGCTGAAGGTGAACAAGGGAAAGTTGTAAAGGTGAAAGTGAAAGAAGGAAAAACACAGCCACCGAAACGTTATACAGAAGGACAACTTATTACGTTAATGAAAACGGCCGGTAAGTATTTAGATAATGAAGAACTTGAGAAAGTATTGAAGAAAACAGAAGGTTTAGGGACAGAGGCAACTCGCGCAGGTATTATTACGATGCTGAAGGATCGTAAATATATAGATGTGCAGAAAAACCAAGTGTATGCAACCGATAAAGGGAAAGTATTAATTACAGCAATCGGAGACAAAATTTTAGCTTCACCAGAAATGACTGCGAAATGGGAGCAGCGCCTTGCGGAAATTGGAGAAGGTACAGCTTCACCAGCTACTTTCATGGAACAGACGAAAAAATTATCAGCTAAAATTATTGAAGACGCGGTAGAAATGTCGGAGAAGTGGGACTTCACTGGATTACATGTTGAATCGATTGAACGAAAAGGATCGAAATTTACAACAGGTAAAAAGGTTGGGAACTGTAAAAAATGTGATGGCGATGTAATCGATAAGTCTACATTTTACGGTTGTTCAAACTACAATACAACACAATGTGACTTTACCATCTCGAAGAAGATATTAAGTAAAACAATTTCGCAAAAAAACATGACAAAGCTCTTAAAAGGTGAGAAGACCGATTTAATTAAAGGCTTTAAAAAAGGCGAGAAAACGTTTGATGCGAAGTTAGAGTGGAAAGATAATAAGATTAATTTTGTGTTTGAAAATTAATTTTGTCAACAAATAAAAAAGTTCTTTACTGAGTAAA
>NZ_LDUK01000052.1:0-23246 GCF_001043575.1 Bacillus sp. LK2 | reverse complement strand
GTTATTGACTAGTTTTTGGTTTATAAAGCCGGATTAGTATAAATTTTCCTCGAACAGAGTTAATTAAACAACTTAAAACTACATTGAATACATGTAAACAAAGTGACAACCATTGATTTAACAATGATTGTCACTTTGGAGTTAAGATAATTAACGAATGCTGGCGGTACCCCATGTCCATCAACTTAAGATCTCATAATACCCCCAGAACGTAAATTTTGTGCATTTTGCTCGTTTTTATTGTTTTGGGATAACTCGTTCTTTTAGCTTTATGACGATGTAGCTGGACCCCTTTGTGACAGCATCTCTGATTAATCTTCCAGATATATTTAATACATTTGTTTTTTCATATTTCCAATCGTAATAAAGCTAGCCAATATTAGGATTGAAAATAAAAGCAAAATATTATTCACTCCCATACGAGTTATTAAAATACCAGTCAATAGAGCAGATGATCTCTTAACAAATGATGCTAGAATCGTTCTTAAGCCTATTACCCTGCCAATATATTCTGTTGTAGTATTCAACTGTATTAACGTTTGCACAATAATCAAGTGCGACATGGTAAATAGCCCCATTATAAATATACAAATAACGGCCGTTGTTTTATAGTCATTCAAATATAATAAAAAAGAAGAAGTTGCCATACCCATCATCGTAATAAAAATAACTTTATGTTTAAACTTTTTTAAAAAATAGATAGCAATAAAACCTGCTATAATTCCTCCTACCGAAAATGCTATCTCAAATATTGAGTAGAGTCCGCTACCTCCTTCAAACTGTTCTGCAAGAGGTAATAATAAAGTTGTTGTCATTTGTATACTAATGCTATTCAAAATGGATAAAAACAGTAAGTATTTCATTCCTTCTGTTTGGTTAATAAAATGCCATCCTGATATTAATTCTGCGAGGTAGGATATTCTTGTATTTTTTATTTTTTTAGGGTTCATTCTTTTTATGGAAGAAAAGAAAATAGCCGCAACTAAAAATGTTACAGAATTAATAAAGAAACTAGTAGCTAAAGAAAATTTAACTAGAAATAACCCAGATATACCAGTTCCCACTATTAATGCTGCTTCATTTAATGAAGATGCTTTTGATATGACAAATGGTATATCATGATTACAGAATGCTTCCTTAATAAATGCAGAAGATGCAGGTTTGTAAACGGTGTAGCAAACTGCTAATAAGAATTGCATAATGTAAAAAATAAATACCGATTCAAATTTTATGAAAACAAGAATTGCCATGATTAAAACAAGTACAAATCGAATACTATCTGTTAGAACAACAATATTTTTAGAATTATGATGATCTACATAAACTGACACAAAAGGTGTTAAAATGACACTTGGTATATAATAAATAGCAATCATTAATCCGATAGAAGTTGATTGTCCTGTTAAATGAAAAATATACCATAGCAAAGCAATTTGTTGAATCCCATCCCCAAATCCGGTAATGCTAACCCCTAATAAATATTTCAACTTATTACTCATATAATTACCCCTTATACAATGCTTACTTTCATTTTAAGTGCATCACTTCAACATAGTAAATTACAACTTAATTATCTATATTTATAATTAATTCTTATAAAGTAATGATTTAATCTCTTAATCAAAATAAAAGAAGTAAACTTTTTGTAGAAATATAAAGAAAGGATGACGTTTTCTTATGAACCTATCGATTCAAGATGAACTACTACCATTTGCAAAAGAATTACAACGATATGTTACACCTGTATTCTTAGAAGAACTTGCAAGAGAAATTGGATTTATAAAACGAAAACGTAAGTTTTCTGGATCAGACTTAGCTACCATTTGTATCTGGATTAGTCAACGGGTGGCAAGTGATCCCTTAGTTCGATTATGTAGCAGGCTTCATGCAGCTACTGGTACTTTACTCAGCCCTGAGGGCTTAAATAAACGTTTAAATGTTAAAGCAGTTTTGTTTTTACAACATATTTTTTCTTTACTGCTACAACAAAAAATATGTGAACAAACACAAATCCCTAACCAACTTTTCTCTTATTTTGAGCGAATCCGTATCCTAGATGCCACCGTATTTCAAGTGCCAAATGCTTTAGAGAATATATATCCAGGCTCTGGAGGATGCGCCCAAACAGCGGGCATCAAAATTCAATTAGAATATGATTTACATGGCGGGCAATTTCTTAATTTTCAAGTGGGACCCGGCAAAAATAATGACAAAACATTTGGTACGGAGTGCTTGGATACCTTACGACCAGGAGAGTTATGTATTCGCGATTTGGGTTACTTTTCATTGGAGGACTTAGATCAAATGGATCAACGAGGTACATACTATATTTCTCGTTTGAAATTAAACACGAATGTATATGTGAAAAATCCAAACCCAGAATACTTTAAAAACGGTACAATTAAGAAACAATCGGAATACATACAAATTGATGTGAAACAGATTTTGAAACAACTACAGCCTGGAGAAACATTTGAATTAGAAAATGCTTATATTGGTGATAAACAACAACTGTTTACACGCGTTATTTTTAATCGATTAACAGAAAAACAACTCCAAAAACGACGAGCGAAGATCGCGGAAAAAGAAAAATCTAAAAATAGAACGTATTCAGAGAAAAGTAAAATGATAGCGGGATTAAACGTGTACGTGACGAATACACCTTGGGAATGGGTTCCGATGGAACAGGTACATGAGTTATATACTTTACGTTGGCAAATAGAGATTGTCTTTAAAACGTGGAAATCACTCTTTAAAATAGACCATTATCGTAATGTAAAACAGGAGCGATTAGAGTGCCAACTATATGGAAAGCTAATCGCTATTTTCCTATGTTCCTCTACAATGTTTAAAATGCGCCAACTTCTTTTACAAAAGAAGAAAAAAGAATTAAGTGAATATAAAGCGATAGGGATGATACAAGATCATCTATTTCTCTTATATCAAGCCATACAAAAAGAACCCCAAGAGATAACAAATCTTCTGATTCGCTTGTTCTACCTTCTACAGAAAAATGGGCGGAAATCTCATCGATATGAGAAGAAGACTGTCTTTGATATCATGGGTGTTATCTATGAATATAGTGGATTGAGAAAGCAAAAGAAAGCTGCATAAGTAAAAAAATGAAACCCGTTAGGGTTTATTTCGTATGCTTATTTTTAAAGAAAACACACATTTTAAGAATTTCTTCATTTATGTAAATGCAAGTTTATCTTATTTTTGAGCTTAAGTTGATGGGCATGTAAGGTGACCCCTATATGTAGTATCATACTAGTTCTTTTTGTTTGTTTAGAATAAATAAAATTTAAAAAACACATAAATATTCATGTTATCCTATATCATGACACTCAATTTTGTTTATACCATACAACCAAATTAAACTAATCCCTTATCTATTATAGATAAGGGATTAGTTTGTATAAATAATTTTTATTTAACAATTTTAATCCTGTCCAAAGGATAATAAAGAAGTTGAGACTTTCCCACGATATCTGAAACATCAATATATCCTAGTCCGTTATGGTTATCTGTACTATTAAAACGATTATCTCCCATGACAAGTACTTTTCCATCAGGAACTTTTACCTCTTCTACATTTAAATATTCGCACCAGAACCAAGAGAAGAATAATAAAAACGGAGATTTCGTTAATCAAATCCTAAATAACTGTCACTATAGAAATTCTACATTTCTTTTGAAATGATTTTATAATGAAAGTAAACTTTTGGGTAAAAGTTTACATTGGAGTTTTTGATCATTTATAGTTTGTTTTGTAATAAATTTCTCAATATAGATATTTATGTAATATATGGTTTTTATATAGAAAACTGACAAAAAACATAATATTATAAAAATAAGATGATTCCTGTCATTTGTTTTTCCCTTATGCTAAAGATAAGATCATACTCTCCGATCTTATCTTTTTCATTTGTAGATTCGTAATACAAAAAAGAGAATCCTTATAACAAGACAAGGATTCTGCAACAGGAAATAACAAAATATAAATAATAAAAAGAATTACTTATATTATAGTTTATATAGTAATAATATGATATTGAGAAATATTTACATAAGTCCAGTATGTATTACATAGCAAGTGTAGAGATTGCTTGTTTGTAGATTAGTTGTTGTTTACCATGAATCATCATTAGGACGGTAAATTTATCTGTTGCAAGGATCTGCCCACGCACTGGAACGCCATTCTTTAAAAATACAGTAACTTCCCCTTTTTTCTCTTTCAATTGTTCATACATATCTTCTTGTAAATTAAACATGAAATGTGCCCCCTGGTTTGTTTGGATTTATTTTTCTTCTAATACCTGTTGCTTTTCACTGTTGGATATTTGTGATTCCCATTCACTTTCTATTTTTCTAAACCATCTTCCTATTTTGCTTAGATAATATTTTTTTACTTCACCATAAGGAATCCAAATTTCACGTTCCTGTATTTGATTCATCACTTCATGAAGAATCTCATCATGTTCATACTTTTTAGGTTTCCTATGATGTGTTTTTACAAACTGTGTATATTCTCTACGTAACCAATTAGAAATATGTTCTTTTTGTTTTTGCTTGAGATGTGACCATTTTTTATTTGTTTGAAGGATTTTCCCATTTACTTTTATGTGGTTTTTCATCGACACTCATCTCCTTTTACTAGCAAAACGAATATATTACTATCGTAACACATTTAAATTGAAATACGGCTCTAGGTACATACTGTATAAAGACAATAAAGTTATTTAACTTTAATACCTAAAACAAGCATAACCCCATACTAAATTTAGGACGGGGTTAAAATATAGTTATTTAATTTTCGATATAAGATACTTCACTGTACTCAAAAATATAACAATAAAGTCGTTTGGAAATCTAAGGTTTATTCAACAATAGCGCGCGATTCTGGAAAATTTAAAAAACGTTTATTTTTCTTTTAACATTGAATACTTTTGATAAGTTTTATAGAAGCTGATACCAACGAAAACAAGCATAAGGGCTGGAAGCAACCTCAAAAGGACAAATGGAGTTTCAAATAATAATGCTTTCCAAAACAATGCACCTTTCATACTCCAAAGACCTTCAGTTAAATATACACCTGAATTCTTGTAAAGCATATGAAAATAAGGCAATAACAGTATACCAATACCAGATGAATAACCCATCAATCTTTTATAATAATTGCTCTTTGATTGGCGATCCGAGAAGATTTCATTTTGATCATCATCTTCTTTTTGCCAATATCGAGTTCCACTAAGCCAGGGCCCCTTTATATAGTTCCAACCGAAATCTTCATATATCCCTCTGTAATCTTTAAACTTTTTCTTTGACAAATAATCTTGATAATCCAGTCGCATCACATATCTCTTGTCGGTTTTTTCGAAAGTGTATATTCCTAATCCACTAATATTTGTACAACGATAGCCTTTTTGTAATTGCTCATTCAGCCATTGCTCCTCTTTTTCGATATCAAAAAATATCTTAGCTTTCTTCATTCGATTCACTTCCTTCGTACAGGGATAAAATATGTAATAGCCTATTTTGCTCCATTTTCAAAATGGCACTTCCTTCCGCAGTTATCATATAAACTTTTCTCCGACCTGACTCTCCAACAGATTCAATCCAACCATGCTTATTCAAGTTTTCAATCGCACCGTATAATGTACCAGCTGCTAAAATAACAGTACCGTTACTTATCTTTTCTATCTTCTGCATTACGGCATAGCCATGGAGTGGCTCACGCATAGCTAATAAAATATAATGCATGGTTTCAGACAACGGTAATAATTTATGTTTCATATCCTCACCCTCTATTCAGTTCGACTATATAGTTCAACTTAATAATAACGTAATACAGTTCAACTGAATAGTCAACAACATTTTCGAAATTAGTCAAAGGAACTTAAAATAAATCGCTTGATAACAAGGGGGAAATCAAGCTAAAAAGTCACTTTCCTTACGTAAGGGAAAGCGACTTTTTGTGTAGTCTTATTCAATTAAATGGCTCAATTGTTGAATAACATGACCAGCATTTTTTAAATAACTTTATTATGTTTTAAACGAATTTATTGTAAATTAAACAACTTTATTATCTCTGGACACATACTTTGCAAGAAATCTATCCAAAACGGGGTACCACTAGCATTTTGGAAAAAATCCACGCTAAGCAAAAAATAAAATAAGCTGTCCATACGGACAGCTTATTTACATAATTATCGTTCTCGGAAGTTAAAAGTTTTGAGTTTCTTGTTTAATTAAAGCATGCGTTAGTTGAAGTTCATTTTTTCACAATCTTTACAGAAATACTGCTCTTAGTTCAATGAGAAAAAACTACTTTAATTGCAGCCATTGCCTCTCTTTTTGTGCGTGGTGGGTGGTACTACCATTTTACCAAAGGATGATTTCTTTTTGTTTTTCTTGACATAAAAAGGGGCAAAATCCCTCAGCCAATTTCCCATCGCTTTTGGGACAGCGCTTCTAATCCTTTAACTGATACTCATCCTTCTCAATTCTTTGCAAATCTAGCATCAATTTAGTCCTTGTATCGCTCATTTCTCCATCTCTTTCAACATTAACATAATTTCCTCTATAACAACTTCTGGCTCATCATGATGAATATAATGTCCACTTCGACTAGCAATTCGGTACTTGCTTGATGTTGATAGCCATTGGAATTCTGCTTGGAGTCTTTGCTCAATTTCCAATATTTCTTGAGATGGCCATCCCTCTTCAATATTGTCAAGTAAACCTCTTGTAATAATTGCGAGAGGGAGGTTACTTTGCTTTGAATGATCAACAATTTGCTTATAGCTTTGTATTTTATCAATCTTCTCACTATTCAACATAGGATTCTCGTAATATTCCCTATTTCTTGCAAGCAAATTTTCGGGTAGAACCTTTTCATAGGCAAGTTCTTTATATTCCGGTGCAGCGTCAACCAAAACCATACCGCAGATGTTCATTGGATAAAGGCTGGTATATAATCTAGCGACCAAACCACCAAAAGAATGTCCCACCAATATATAGGGCTTCTCCACTTCAAGCGCTAGCAACAATTCGTTGAGCTCCTCGACTAGATCATAGCAGGTCATCGGGACTGATGCGACTTGACTCCTGCCAATACTCGACCTGTTATAGGAAAAGGTTGATGTTTTTTGCGATATTCGGTCTTGGACTTTTTTCCATGTCTCATAGCTATCGCCTAACCCTGCTATGAAGATTACGCTTGGAATACTGTTACGTGAATATTTATTTAATAGTCTGCGGTTATCACAGGTATCAATTATCTTTTCATTTTGTATAGTCACTTTTAATCACCCAGTTCAATTATAAGCTTCACACTATCAATATTTCCATAATAGTTTGATTATTATATTTTTTGCGAACTTTCCTGTTTTCTATTTTGTAACTTCAGCTGAAACCACTCCAAAAGAAATCTGTAGAATACCAATTGATAATTTGCTTACTTCCAAGTTTTTTGTCGTTTTAAACATTTCACACTGAATCGCCGAAATCTACTTGGGGTACCGCCAGCATTTTGGAAAAAAACCACGCTAAGCAAAAAATAAGCCATCCATTTGGACAGCTCATTTACATAATTATCGTTATTGGAAGTTCTTCAGTTATATATTTTTTGTAGTAATACGTATATGTTTCGCATACGTTTTCTCTAAATCTCGAAGCGTATATGCCATAGACTGTAATAATAATTGTATATCATGACCAGACTTAGAAAATCCTTTTTTGTCATTTCTATCAATGGGTATTATTGCTTTTAAATATCCATCGCGTACCTCTGTTTGCATTTTTACTTGGCAAAACCTTTCTATAGCATTCACTGTACCAATTGTTATTGTTGAAACACTAGCACAAACAATATCTTCACCATAAGAGGAATAATTCGCATGACCATCAACAATAAATCCGTTAATGTGATCCAAATTGTTATGTAATATCGAAATAGAAATCATAAAAGATCAATCACCTTCTCCTTTTTTAATTCATGATAAACCCCCATCTTTTTCCTTATTGTATCATTCAGAAGAAAGGATGTATTGCGAAATTTTGGTTGTATAAGATATTCATGTAAGGTTAACATAACGTCTCATTATTGGTAGCAAGAAAAAGACGGACCCCTAATCTTACAAGGAATCCGCCTTTTTCTTTTTCTATGAATCTATTCATTTTTTATACATTCCTATCCTGGCGCGGTTCTAGGGTTCTTGTTTGTTACAGGATTAGCGAAAAAACTGTATAAAATCTTGTATACTCTTAGCGTGGTTATTTTCCAAAATGCTGGCGGTACCCCATACCCATCAAGCTAAGATTTTAAAGTAACCCCTAAATGGAAATTTTGTGTTTTTATAGCATCGACGTTTATTTTTCTTTCTTCTTTTTAAATGCCAAAACATAAAAAAATATTGGGATTAAAAAATCTGCCAATAACTCTCCTATTCCATAAGGATCGACCTTAATATCTCCTCCTGCTAGATGCTTAATAGATGATATTGTAAACAAAATTGCTACAACTAATGCCCATTTACGTTGAATTAATTTATTATTCATTTTTCTTCACTTGCTTTCATAAAATATTTTTTTCATACAATACCCATTATGGTAGTAATACCTATATTAATTAGGGTTTATTTCGTATGCAAATTTTTAAATAATCTACACTGATCCCCTATAAATAAAAATTTTATTTTAAATAAAATCAATTTATGAATATAAGTAATTTAAATTATTAAAAGTAGTTAATATGAAAAACCCTGATTTTAAAATGATAGGTGATCCCTTATATAATAAAAAAATTATGATAATTGCGCACTAACATTAATAATAATTACAACACCTAAAACTAGAATAATCCAAGTCCAATACTTATTTGGAATGAAAAATAATGAAGATTTATCTTTTATTTGAACTCTTTCTCCAGTTTTTTCATCGACGAATGTTCGTACACTATCAGATATAAACTTTTTAGTGAAAAAATAATTAATCATCGCTATAGAGATAGTCGAAAATATTCCTTGCAAAATAAATCCAAGTTTATCTTCCGTGTTCACTTGCAAAAAACTAAAAAGCATTGCATTTATCATAAACCCTAAAATAAATGCTAAGGCTACTAACATTCCTTTACCTCTCCAAATAATCATTACAATGGCTCCTTTCAATTTCTAAATAATGGGACATACATATTACATTATATTACATTATCTTGCTTTACGGAAAAGTTTCTTATCAAATATCACACTGGTATTACAGAAAAAGTTGAAGTTTATGACTTGAACAAAGGAAAGGAAATTACAGGAGTTTCTATTAATTCAAAAGCGATAAGATCTGGTAATTTATTTATCCCAATTGTTAGGTTAAAAAATGGTCATGATTATGTGGAAGAGGCTATAGAGCAAGGTGCTATTGCTTCTCTTTGGGAGAAATCTCGGCCAAATCCGCCTTGTTCTCTTTCTATGATTCTATGCATCTTTTTATACATTTCTATCTTGGCGCGGTTTTAGGGTTCTCGTTTGTTACTGGATTAGCCGAAAAACTGTATAAAATCTTGCATGCTATTAACGTGGTGTTTTATCTTTTATTAATTATTAAGGTACGTGAAATTATTGTATACTGTAATGAAAAAGCCCACATAGATCTTACACCTATGAGAGCTACCTAAGGGTATTTAGACTTTCGACTTGATTCTATTGTAACAAGCTTTCACCAAATAGCAAAAACATAACGATCCAAAACCAAATAATCAAACGAAATGCACTCTTAAATCCTCCCCAGAGAGAAAATGTTTCCTCTTGCATTATTATCCCCCTTTCCTACTTGTCTTTTGGTTCTCCAAACCATTCATACATTGCCTGTCGGCTTATAATCCATTCCTTACGCTTCCCTTCAGGATGCAAAAAATACTTCACTAAACCTTCTTGTAGCATGCGCTCTAAATCATTTATTTGCTTCTCGTTCATTAGAGAGGGGCTATATTTATTCTTAATTGTCTCACGAGGAATCCCCCAATAAAAAGCTGCTTCAGATGGTGTCATGTATTTATCAATTTCTTTCATGGGAATTCTCCTTTGTTTGTGCTTTTCCTTTTATGTTACAATAAATAAAGAAGGAAATGGACTAGATTTCCTTCTTCTTCAGTCACTCATTAACTAAGCCCTTTGTTTGCTGTTAAGCAAATGAAGGGTTTTTATTTTGCTTGTTTATATTTACTATCTATAAGGGGCACGGAAACGATTCTGGGTATGAGGGGCCACTCTGGAAAAAAATTCAATGATAAAAGTCGTAGGAACCATTACCTACGACTTTTTACTATTTAAACTAACTAATTATTAGTTGCAATTTAAAATTTCATTAATCTGGACAAATATCTAAAGCGTCATGAAAAAGAGCATATTCTACAGTCACCTTAGGGCCAAAGAAAGTTACACCCTCTGGGAATTTGAGATCCATAACAACCTCATTTACTTCTGCATAGGATAGTCCTGTATAATTTTTCGATGTTAAAGATTGAATGACTTGTTGTTCGAATTCCAATTGTTGAATCGTATAGGCCTGTGTGTTATCTCCATCTAAAGTGGACATGAGTAACGTATCATCAGGACAGTCAACTGAAAATTCATGTTGTAAGTAAAACACGGGCGCCAATTTTGAAATTAATAAAGTACTGCTGTAGTCAACTGTTAAATTATCTTTTTTATATGGTTTAAAAGGTTCTGTTGCAAAGTTTTTTAACTGAAGTTAAACTGTAGGGAAAATGACTCGAGGAGCATGATACATGAGATATTTTAATGGAAAACAATTCAAGAAAGATATTATTTTGGTAGCCGTTGGCTATTACTGTCGTTTTTCTTTAAGCTATCGTGATGTATCTGAGATAATGAAAGAACGAGGAATTTCAGTTCATCGAACAAGACCATAGGCATATCAAGCGACGTTTTGCCAAATCCGCAGAAATTATTCAGAACCGCTTAAACTATAACTATATTTTGTAAACTGGTTTGTGTTTTTTCAAACTTTGCACCAGAACCAAAGCAACTATTTGGAATCTAATTGTAATTCAGCTTTGTCGTTTGTCAGTGTATTAGCAGAATTACAATTTCCAGAGTAGATAGCTCTTGCTTCATCACACGAATCAGATTTTTCACATCCTATAAGCATTCCTAATGTTATAAACGATAATAAAATCTTTTTCATTATAATACACGCTCCATACTATTTAGAATGTTATGATGTTCTTAGACTAAGTGAAATTTATAACATATATTCCTATGACAAAAAACATATGTATTGAATTAAAGAAACTGAGGAAGGTCAGTTTTTGACCAATTTATACAATAGACTTCACCATACATGCCCGTCGACTTAAGAAGTGGGCTGTTCCCCAAACCGAAAAAAACGAGTTGAATTCTCATAAATAACTGTAAAATAATAAAATTTTCGTTTAGGGGCTACTTTAAAATCTTAAGTTGATGGGCATGGGGTCACCATATCAAAAAAAGAAAATTGTACGTTTAGACACAATTTTCCCGAAATGGTATGGTGAGGCCAAAGAGGCAAAAAACTTTGTTTTTCAGCATTTTTTAAAACTTTTTTTGCTATTCCCCCTTTTCGAGGGGATGGGCAAAGAAACCCTTTATAGGGATACAGCCGAGATACATGTAATTTTGAGTCCCAGGCTTACTTTTATTTCCTAACATAATCAAATCAGGGTTTTCTCTATAATTTTTAAACTTATTATCATACACCCTAATTATACAATTGAAACGAAGTATTTTCAGTAGCTAACAAATGAATGATTAGGGTTGACCCATAATAGACAAATTACTTAATAAAAATAGACGAAACAATATTTATAATCTTCACAAGTTTTATCTGGAAATAAAAGTAAGCCTATGACCTATTTTCACACGTATCTCGGCTGTGCCCCTGATTGTTTCTGTTCTTTTACTGCCATCTTTTTCGTAAAAATACCAATTCTCATTTTCTTTGACCCAGCCCACCTTATTTAAAACTTCGGCTGCTTCTGTAAACGTTGGTGCATAGGTAGAAAATAATAAAAATAATGTTACTATAAGTCCTATGACTTTCTTCATACTCGCATCTCCTTATAAATTCGTTAAAAACACCTTAATTATATATTGAATTTTATTGATATTGGAATAATAAATGTATATATGCATAATTGCATATAGGGGTACCGTCAGCCTTTTGGAAAAAACCCACGCTAAGCAAAAAATACAATAAGCTGCCCATATGGACAGCTTATTTACATAATTATCGAAAGCGGAAGCTAAAAGGTTTTAGTTTCTTACTCAATTAAAGCACTCCGTTAGTTTAATAAGAACAGAGACGCTTATTCAACAAACGCGCCCGATTGTTGAATATTAAAGAATTCCAAAATAGTTACTCTATTATTTGCTAAAGTCCCCGTTAGTACAAATAAAAAGGTTCACTTGTAACCAAATGTTACTATTATGATCAAAAATTACTAGCACTCATAAATAACAACCTAAAGAATGAATTAAGGTATAATACATTTATTAAGCAAAAAAATCACATCTTTTTATCATTATTTTATTATCAATTACTTTTTCAAAATAACCTAACTTGATTCGTACGATCCTTACGTTATATGAATTCCTCTTTTAGTAATAACATAATTCTCTGGTAAACAATTTATGCCTGGATGATTTTCGCAACGTGAAAAAAGCTCTTTTAAATCTCGTTGAAAATCACTACGTGGACGCTTTGGTTCTGCAATTCCCCATTTATCCATGCACTCTAGAATCAAAGATTGAGCCTCCGGGTATATCCTTGCAGTTTCAAGAAGACAGCCGACCGCCACTGAGCGGGTAGGTTCCTCGTATCTTTTCTTCAGTTTACCAACACAGCTTGTAGTCATATGCCAAAGCCATACGTGGTAAGTTAGATTACTATCAGGGATAGGTGTATCAAAGAATCCCCTGCGAATGCATGCCCATAAAGCTAGTATACTATTATTAGTGAGAGTAGAAGATTCGTGGTTATCAATATTGATGACAAGTGAACTTATATGATTGGATATATTAATGCCTCTTTCAGCCAATCTCCACCATATACGGCAAATGAACTCTTTTGTCGGTATATCCTTTCTATAATAATCCGATAACACCAGCTCTACTACTTCCGGTGGCAACGAAACGTTTAAGGAAATTAATTCATCCAACATCACAGCTGCCCGGTACTGAACATATCGTTCAGAATCTAATGTATCTCGTTCCTTTTTGTCAATATACAATAATCGTGCGATTTGCGTAACGTATGGTTGCAGATCAGCGTCCCTACTCAGACTTTCATAAGCCACTTCTAATAAATCAGCAATTAATTCAGGGTTGTTCATTTGGGTGTAAACACCCTTATCATGCTTGTCATGACATAAGCTCTCAATATAGTTAACTATCCAATTTGCAGCTTTCGACGTTTCACCAGATGACAGTATAAAATCAGCAAGGCTAGTCTTCATACTTTGGCGTTGAATAGATTCCCCAGAAACAAATTGCTGCAGCTTATCCAAAATAATATCATCTTTTAACATATTGAATACAGATCCCCCTTCACTGACCAGTAAAATTAGTTTTTTCAGATACTAAACTTATCGCTAGTCTCTCCATCCCTACACATTTTACCTTATTTTAGTAATTATTGATGGAACAACTAAATAGTAACACATATTGGAACAGTCCTGTCAAACAACCCCATGAGGGATAGCACATCACCCAATGTTTAATTAAGACACTCCCCTGCTAAAACGTCAGTTCTTTTTCGCCAATAATCTGAAAAGATACCATTTTTCTTTCAAGCTTTGGTTGATGAGGTTTTTGATGTTCTTTCACATTAAATGTATGTAGATTTAGCCGAAGACTAGTTTGACAAACAGAGACAGCAATCAATTATTCGACATTCATTCCGAAGATTACAAAGTCTTGGATACACAGTTACGTCGCAAGAACCTGAAGCTTCTTAATCTAGTCAACTATAATAATTGATCAATGAATTAGACGCTTTCTTTTAAAAAAAATTGAATGAGCTGCGTCTATTTTAGTTTTGCCTTTTTCCTTTAATTACAGAAGTTTATTTTCATGTTAGTTTAGATACATTACTTCACAAACCTAATTAGATTTCAGCATGAATATCCAATTATTTCTTATTGGGTGCTATTCCATAAAATGGCCCGATTGTTGAACACAAGTTAAACAACACTATTCAACTAAACTGCTCGTTAGTTGAACAAGAAATAATGCATACCCTATACATTTGAGGTTAACATAACGCAACATTATCAGCAGTCGTATCTAGAAACCTAAAAAAGTCCCTTTAGATCTTCTAAAGAGACTTTTCATTCACATAATCCTATCTATAGTTAAACAAATAAGATTGAATAAATCTAATTTTTCTTGTTTTATTTAATAAATTGTTTAGGCATTTCTTTAACGTGCTTATCATCATCACGCCAATCATAGGTTTCTTTCTGTGAAATATCTAAAGTTTGATCTCCAATTCTAACACTATTCTTATTTACCCATTCAATATATGGATCCGTATCTGGATAGTTCCAATATATATTTTTCTTTGAATCTGTATCAAGGTTAACTACTTCACCCCTAACAGCATCCGCGCTTAATGATCCCGCATTATGAAAATAAGTCTTAATGAGATATTTTCCATCTGGAGATTTCACTGTTCGAATTAATTCACCTTTTGGAACACCTTGCAAACTAAAAAAATTCCAATATCCAAATCCAATTATAATTACTAACATAGAAAGTATGGTTATTAATACTTTTCTTTTTGTTTTTTTAACTTTACCTTTTGTATTTATATTACTCACTCATTCAACTCCAGTCCACAGAATATAAACCATATTATACCATTAAACAAATGCTATAATATACTCGAAAATAAAACTCTTACCTTAATAGTTTTTATAAAAAGGGCATATTTCACATAATTCTCGTTATTAGTAGTTAATAATGAATAGAATTTTCATTCTGGGGGTACTATCAAATTTTAGCTTGATGGGCATGTGGCGACCCCTATTATAAAACTATCCGCTAAGTTATTAGCTTAATTAACCTTCTGAATCTTTATCACTCATAATATATTCGATATCTTGATCTGTAAATTCATTACCTTTAAATACTGGATGTCCATTTGGATCAAGCATACCCATCACCTTTTTATCCCTATCAGACACAATCAGTGTATAGTCCTCCAGAAGAAAACGATTTTCCGGTAAATCTACTAATATTCTCCATGCTGGTCTTATATCATCGTTATTTCTATTTTCTTTATCAATTTTAAATGTATAAGCCTCATCAAAGAAAAGATGGTTGATATCTTCATTAACTGCTCCATCTAATTTATGTTCCTTATGATATCGCTTAGCAATTTCTATTGCTTCCTGAGGTTTTAACATCACATCTACAGTAATTTCATTTATTTTCCTATAATGTCTTGCAAAATCTTCTCGCTTTAATTTAACATAATTTTGAAATTCTTCAGTAGACAATTGCTTAAACTCTTCATCAGACATATTTTTATACTTATCTAAAGACATATAAATTTCTCCCTTTATTTATATTTCAATCTTAATCTTTCAATATAGTCTATTGAATGATCAATAGAAGCTTTATCAAATAAATGTTTATTTTTTATTACTTGTTCAAATACATATTCTTCTCTTTCCAACCTACTAAGATTCACATATTGCTCTTTCCCTATATCCAGCCACTGCTCTGCATGAAAACCCTCATGATGCATATTTATGACGGATGGTTTTTTCTTTAGAAATATATTCCCATTAACAAAGTCAAATGCTGCTTCTACATTTGCTGGAAGAATTGCCCCCTTTTTATCTATATTAACCTTTATACCTAATTCTCCCCATTCCTTTTTATATGCTCGAATTTCCTTTCTAGTAGCTAAAGTTTCTCCAATCTTATTGGTTTGAATATTTACCTTTCTAAAATCCATGACAGTTCTGCTTGCTGCTTTATTAACTTCATCCGTCCCTTTAACCCTACTAGTTTTCTCAACATTTTCGACTTTGATAGCTTTGTCAAAATATCCTGCATCATTTAATATTTTTAATTCTTCTGCAGTAAGACCTACGCCTTTCAAGAGTTTATTTCCTGCTTTTAATTCTTTTACTATATTCGTCAACTTACTAAATGGTAATAACGTTAACCCTAGCCATCCCGCTGCTTCTATTCTGTTACTTTTTTCTTTCGACAGCCAATCCTCACCCATTAGTAATCGATAAATGTCATTAACCAATACAAATTCGCCCGCTAAATGCGTTAATTCCATTCCTGTCTGCTTCATAGACTGCTTCGTAACCATCCACATGAGTTCGTTCGTTTTATCCTTGTCAAGAATTCCATCGACATACACTTCATATTTTGTGAATTTCCCTCTATGTCCAGCATCTATCTTTTGGACTCGTACCTCTATCTTAGGTTCATGGCGTTCTACATAATCCTGCCATTTCTCTTGAATTCCTTTTGTCCAACTTAATGACTCTGGACTTGGAATCGTAAAAGTACCACTTGAAGCATTCCATGCTGTCTTTGTTTGGGCTAACCCTTGATTAACGGCTTGCTGTAAAGAGGCGATTTCTGAAAATATACTAGTAGAACTCGAATTAAAGGCGATCAACTTTTGTAATTTTTCTTCTAACTTTTTCTTAACACCACCATACATATGAATAAGCGTTGAGTTAGCTGATAATTGAGCTGTTCTCATCCCATCAAGATGTGGTACATTCAGCAACATTAAATTGCGTTGAATGCCCTCTGCCTGTACTAACAATGAATTGACTTCACGAATTTTCATTTCTAACTCTGCTTGTATCAGATCACCACTATCTACTTGAGCAACATACGTTTCTGGAAATTTCTTAACCGATCGTTCCACTGCTTCAGATAAAAGTATACCTGCTTGTGCAAGAGGATATAAGACCGAAGAAAAATATTTCTTTGCCGAGTCATATGCTTGTCCAGTTAAAAAAGGACTGTTCATGGTAAAATATCATTGATCGCTTTTTGTAGTTGTTCATATCCTTGAATCTGTTGTTTACACATATTACTTGCGCTCGATGCTTGTCTCTGAGAGGAGGAAACATACATGTTAATACTCATATCTTCACTCCTTCTCAGCCATGGAAGCTTTTCTTTTTTCAGATGCTACATTGCTCAACTTATTTTCAACGGCTCTATATTGAGCCTTTAACTCTCGTTCTCCCTTGTCTACGTAATTCATAATTTTTTTGGATTCCCTTGAAAATTCACTCATTGTCGTTTCATAAAAAGTACGTTCATCATTTTTATGAAATAGATGCCTCAGTTGATCCATTACACGATGGGAGTTCCTAAAGTGGTCATCATACATACCTTTTACTTGTTGTATTTGTCTTGTCTCTTTTGTAATTGCTTCTTCCTGTTCTATGAGCTTTTGTTCTTCTTGGTGCAACTTTTCCCATTCTGTTTGTGTCATGAATTCAACCTACCCATTCGGTTAAATCCAGTTTGACTCGCCAATTGGTCTAGTGCTTCAAAATTTCCTGCCACACTATGTATATTGTTTGCTGCGGTAGCAATTGCAAGCGCGACTTGTTTAGCTGTCTCTTGTGCAATCTGAATCGCCTCTTGTGCATTCGTATTGCCAGCAACCGTTGTTTGTGTATCTGTCTCATTTGATATTGAAGAAGATTGAATCAAAATGTCTGTTGCACTTTTTAAAGCGGTCGCTTTCTGTTGCGCCCTACCTAAATCACTTTTAATACCAGACAATGTATTACCTCCTTAGTGTAAAAAAAATTCAACCAAGTATATCAAAACGAAACGAGAAAACATCGAAACGTATGTTACGTATCAAATACAAAATTTTTAATTCATTAGGTTTTGCTTTTGTATTATTTACATGTTCCACACACAAAACAAAAAAGCCATGCAATCACATGACTTAAATAAATCTATTGGAACTTAATTTCAAATAAAGCTTTCTAATATCTTGTATGACTTGTCTCTAAAGTCTTATCTTTGTTAATCCGCATTTTCGGGACACTACCCCTGAATCCTTAGAAAAGAAAAAGAATCCTAAATTAATAAGGCTCTTTTTCCTATTATCTAATGTAAACTTTTAAATATTAGTTTACATTCAAAACACTGATTCCATTGAATCGACGGTACTTTCCGCATTTCCGAAGAAAACACCAACAAAAGTATACATTCAAAACACTGATTTTATTAGTTTTATAAAGTGGTGTCGTTTTGGTGTTAATTATCTCTATTTTCGTTCGTTGTGTTCGTTTGTTTTGTTAGAAGACTTAGCTTCAGTCCAAATAGAAAGTGCACTGAGGAAAGTCACACATAGCAGTCCAGTTACGATAATAATAGTCATCCCCTCACCCCTTATCATCTCTTAACGCCTTCAACTGTTCCATTTCATTTTCCACCGACTTCTCATGCCAATCTTCATCTACCTTGTTCTCCTCGCTAATCCGATATCCAAAGTAGAGCACCAATAAGATAATAAGCGTTCCAGTGAAGTATCCAATAAAGAAGCTTAACCACGTCATGCCATGACCTCTTCAAAATAAAATAAGACACTAAACCGATCATGGCAGCGCCTACGATAATTGCTATTGGTTTAATCATTGTACTTTTCTAATAAGCCTAACTTACTCTGTATGCTTAGGAACGAATAACCATGAGTAAACCCTACAATAATAATTCCCTGGGCGAATTTATGCGATAAGTTCTCATCATATGTTTTCTTGTAATACTCTAATTTAGATACGATATTATAATGAGGATTAATTATCACTTCATTTTCATCATACCCTTCCATTTGTATAACTACCGCTACAAACTCGGAGCCTTCTTTATTTGCTTCATTAAAACACTGTTCTAATCCTTCTAATGTTAATTCCATCATTCATCCTCCTAACCAAATGTCCATTTTATTCAATAAAAAGAGAGCGCCTTCCCTAGTAGGCGCTCTCAATGGTAGTAACATGTAGGAATAACAATCTGTACAAATATACGTTTTGATGTTTGTCCATATTCCACAAAATATTTGATTGTAGCATTACTACATCCAACGGTCTCCTTCAACACATGGTAGATTCGCAAGAAAAAAGAGCACTCCCCAAAGTGCCCACACAAAATGAATCAAATGAATGTGTCGTTGAATATTTCCTTGATAAGCCGCCTCAGTATTAAGTTTATTATATTAGATTTGTCTACATTCCCCATTGTTATATAATTTCTATATAACAAAGAAAAAGGCACCCGTTATGGATGCTTTTTTTCTTCTAATCTAATTTAACGTTGTTCTTTCTTTACATATTTCTTTCATTTCAGCTAAAGGATTCTGTCCCTCTAATTTTTTCCAAGGGACCATTTCACCTTTTTGTCTTTCGACAGCCATTCCGTAATAGTTGTCATTTTTGTCATCTGCTATAGTGATTTCCCAGTGCCACGTTTCATCTACCAATCTATTGCCGATTTTTGCACTTGCTTCAATTGGCACATAAACTTTTTCACTAATTGCAGCAGTTGTAATTATTTTTTTCTCAGTCACTTTATCCCCTCCTCTCCCACTCTATCTATTCGACAGAAAAGAAGAATATCCTACAAAACAAAAAGCCATCACCGAAGTGACAGCTTTCAAGGGGATGGGAGAAAAAGAGAAAACAAATGGCAAGAGTTTCTCTAAATTCAAGATTGAGGTGAGGTACTCTCAACCCTCTCCAAGCCACCGCATCATATAATTTTCTAGCTCTTATTAGCTACACGCTTTACGTTCGGTGACTGGGAGAAGACTAAGAATTTTCTCGTTTAATCGTTTAAGAAGAACAACCTGACTTATATTAGTTATTGTCGTGAGCAACTCCTTATATAATTAAGTTATTTCCTCTTTAATGACATGCAGTTCATTCAATCAAACCATCATATCCAATTGATGCTGATCCAGTTTTAACATAGAAATCAAGAAACCCACATGACAGGCGTGGTTTTACTACCTATGAGCATACAAACGAAAGGCGGTATGCTTATACACTCAATGAGAAGTAAAATATATATAATTTCGGGAAGCTCTTATCCCCTCTAGCCTCCGCGTCACCGAGTAACGTTATTATAATGGGCACGCTATCCCATGAAGCGTATCTTCTTTTCAAAGAGCGTTTCTTCATGAGATAATCGTACTTTTTATTCGGTTGTTAAAAGGTGCCCGATATGGTAGCCCAAAAGTATCAATTTATATAATGTTTATGGCATCAGCGAAATTATTTATAGCTGATTTCTTTTTTCTATAGAATGTAGCCCTTTTTATTCCGATTACCGCGTAAATATAGTCATCATTTAGGCTTTTAGTGTTCATATATTTCATTTCGAGTATTTTCCTTTCATTTTCATCAAGCGCTTCTTCTAACGCTCTTTTCATTTGAATATATCGAAGGTATTTTACGTCATTACTACAATCTCTTAATTCAGGAAATAACAATTCCGCTCCAAACGCTGCTCTTTCTTGTAGATTATGAAATTTAACTTTAAGAACACGGTAATCTTGCAACGCCTTAATCACTTCATCTAGAATTTTATCTCCAGTAACTAATTGTCTTTGTCCCAAGTCGGAATCCCCCTATTTCTGAATTTGTCTTTTTAATCTCACATAAGGTACGTGAAATTTTACTATCTCATTGTTGAATAAGGGAACGATGACTACAATACAGCCCCCACCACACTGTTAGTCATGGTTCCGCTATCCATTAAATCCAATCGGTATAACTAAACTTAACTGGTCTAGAAAAATATACATCTATAACTCTGTCATTACCCTCAATACGGTCCCAAACGTAAATTTTTGTCTTTGTCATCCGTTCAGCTCCTTTACAGTTACTTCAACACGTGGTTTTTCCGAATACCATTTGCTCACCTTTAGATCCACAATCTGACTGTCATCATTCCATATGACTTTGTTGAGTGCATCCTTCACGCCTTTCACGTAATTATCAACGTCAGGCTTTGTCGTAGGCCTTAACAATCCTTCTTCTGCTGCCAATGCTTTCTTTTTAGAGAAGGACTTGAGAGAAGGCTTGTACACCTTCACCTCGAGTTGTAATGGCCCTTCTAATAATTTCTCTGGTGCATACTGTGAAGCCACTAATCCAACGTACTGCTTGAAGTATCTTGATTTTATTGGATCCCTCATATTAATCTTTCCGTTACGAATACCTGCTCTTGGTCTTCCTTGTGCTACTGGCTCTCCTAGTACTGTGAATTTAATCATTTATTCTATTAACCTCACTTTCTATTAAAAGGATTATTTTGTTGAAAATATCCTTACAATTCATATTTCATTTCTTTTTCCTTTATTTTCTATTAGAATTAAATAAAAAACAGTTTAATAACAAAGGAGTAAACATGAAACACACTATAAACTTATGGTCCTTTATTTTTTCATTCATTTGTATAGGTTTATTCTTTTTATATCTTGAAGTATGGTCACCTAAAATGAATGAATCTATTATGAATACAGTATATTTTCATCCTTTATTTATTTTACTTGTCTTAACAATAGGAACCTTTTTTATTGGCATGATAGGATTCTCTAAGATAAACAATTGGAAAGCGATGCTAAGAAGCATAGTAACAGTCCTACTAACATTTTCATTATCTGTGTTTTTGGCCATTATTTTGTTTGTAGGATATGGATTAAGTTGAAATAAAAATCTTTGAGTACCCCCTGAATAAAACCCAATATTCCGTCAATACTGTATATGACATTAGACTTTCTCCTTGTTCCCCCTTGGAGAACCGAGCAGTTAGCTTTTGCTAGCTGCTTTTTTACATTAGCGCACTGTCAATCAATATAGGATCATCTTTATACTCATTAAATTCCTCTTCCCACTTGTACTTTTTCTCAGTTGGACATATTGCATTAAGCGTGTTTGTAAATATCTCTAACGCTTGTTCTCTTGTTATTTCTGAAGGAATTCCCTCTTCTTTTATTTGCTCTACACTATCACCAACAACATTTTCTACATATATACCAACCGCTTTATCTGCATCCTCTGCTGCAATCAACGCATAATATTCATGTTTATCAAACTCAAAGTATTTCATATCCATTCCCCTTTTCTTCAAAATGAATTTTTTATTAGATTTACTTCCGTATAACATTTTCAATCCGGTTTACACTATAACTTTAACTTTAAAGTTACACATCCTAACTTGTAGGGCCTAATTTTCTTTTGTACAACAAGTAGTTAGCTAATTAAGCTGGCTACTTTGTTGTGCCAAATGTAGTTTTTATTAAAATCTTTCTCAACAACTAACACATAGATAATTCGCTCCATTTTTGGTAATATATAGTTAATCTCTATATGCTTTGTTTTTTTAAAAGGGCCCACCCCCTCAATGTGGGTCCTTTTAAATGTTTTCTACTAAAATAGCGTTTTTGTTCAAAATAAAGTCCTATTCATTTGGACACATTTACCAGTATTTTTACCAAAAAATTCATGATATGGTTAATTAGTCGAGTACGTCATTACTTGACGATTACCCTTAGAAGCCCCGCAGACAATCGGGGTTTCTTTTATTCCAATAAAGATTTTATTAAGTTATATCTCAATTGTTTGGAACGTCTCAGACATATCTGCATTCCACATACTAACGTAATCTGCATGAGCTTTAGTTGGATACTGTTCAGCTTCTTCCAGTGTATCAACATCATTGAATTGGTACGCTCCTTTTATTAGGTTCCAAAGTTCCTGCTCACTCATTTCATAAAGCTGACGCCCTGTATCTTCTTCCTTGTAAATACCCTTATGTAGTAACACATCGATGAAAATTTGTTTCCTGTCCATGTTTCCTCCTAGCTTGTCTGTTTCACTCTTTTTCTTTGGTGACTTGAATACGTGTTTTCTAATATCTTTATAAAGAATAGCTTCAGTGTTTATGAAGTCTTTAAACAAACTAATCACTGAGCCACTCCTTTTATTCTCGAATCGAGACACGAAAACAACTTAATTCACAGGAAAAAACTGCTATTTTTTATTTTCGGTCATGCCCCGATTCCAAAATAAAGAGCCACTCATACGAGTAGCTCTAACCCTTTATTCTCATCGAACATTAAAATGCTCTTCTTTTAACCATCTATTTCCGCCGATGTCTAAATACCCATCTTTTCGG
>NZ_LDUK01000051.1:0-29115 GCF_001043575.1 Bacillus sp. LK2 | reverse complement strand
ATACACACCATTATTAATTAACCAACTATTTTCTGTTGTCACTTGATTCAGAAGCGCCATTCGACTGACTTCATTTATGAAACCATCAATTTTCCCATACCATATTGTTTCATCCGCTTTTTTACCGTAAGATTGTATATCGTTATCAATCGCCTGTATGAGATTATACAAGGCGTCTCCTTTATTTTTATCACTTATATATGTAGAAATATTATCGTTATATTGCTTTACTATATTCGCTGCATACTGAACTGTTTCAGCATCACAAGAAGCGTTACTAATTAATTTACCGTATGAAGATACCACTTTATCCTGTTTATTTGTGCCAAGTTTGAAATTTGGATTTTTTGCAATTTCTTTTAATGCCGGTAAACATTTATCATGAAAGCTTCGCTCATTTAAATAGTTTATTTCTTTATTATTAAAGCCTAAATAAAAACCGCAATATAATACTTCAACAAACGTCTCAATTCCTTTTGTATCATCTTTTGTAAATGTACTTCCGCGACGACCTAATTCATCAATAAGAACCTGTATTCGCTCTTTATTTTGATAAAACGCTTTTGTTTCTTGATTAAATTGAGATAAGTCTGCGATTTGATCCCAACTAACATTTGCCAATGTGTCAATTAATTCGTCATCACTCATTCTATTCAGCTCTGTTACAGAATACTTTTGCTGTAATTGTTTTGCCGTTGCTCGCTTTACGGCCGGAGTCGGACGTTGTGAAAAATCGTTCACTTTTAAACGTTCTTCATAAGACAATGTTTCGTCTGCTTTTGTAGAATGTGCAAGTTCATCTTTTGAAGTTCCTATCCCAGTTGGTTTCACTTGTAACACATTATAAGGTGTTTTTTCATCCGCTGATACTTGTGTTTGAATACTTCCAAATGATAAGGCCATTGTACTAATACCGAGCATCATTTGGGTAAACCTTGATTTCTTGTTCATAACATTTCCTCCATTTATATATTCCATTCAAAAAAATAACATATCATCCCGATAAAATAATATAATATGCAATATTGCATATTCTTTCTTAGTACATTCCTTATGTTTATGAACATAGGATAAAACTCAATAATATCAACGTTTTCTTGTTATAATCATGTTTATAAAGCGTGTAAACAATTCAATGTTCAATTAACCTCTGATGTTTATCTTTCTGAACATGTATGTATCTTACAAAATGCTGTCACGATAAGGTTTTGAAGTTCTGAGCGTACAATTTTCCCGGAATGATATAGTGACCCCATGCCCATCAACTTAAGAATTTTCATACCCCCAAGTACAAAAAACGTTATTCTTTCTTAACAAGCTAGATAAGAAAGGATGACGTTTTTTATGAATCTCTCGATTCAAGATGAATTACAACCATTTGCAGAAGAATTGCAACGATACATCACACCTGCATTTTTAGAAGAACTGGCAAGAGACATCGAATTTATAAAACGAAAACGTAAGTTTTCTGGATCAGATTTAGCTACGATTTGTATTTGGATTAGTCAACGAGTGGCAAGCGATCCCTTAGTCCGATTATGTAGTAGACTTCATGCAGCCACTGGTACTCTATTTAGCCCCGAGGGCCTAAATAAGCGTTTTAACGCAAAAGCGGTGTTATTTTTAAAACATATCTTTTCTTTATTGTTACAGCAAAAAATCTGTGAACAAACACAAATCTCTAACCAACTTTTTGCCTATTTTGAGCGCATTCGCATCATGGATGCTACCGTATTTCAAGTACCAAATACTTTAGAACATATATATCCAGGTTCGGGAGGTTGTGCTCAAACAGCCGGTATCAAAATTCAATTAGAATATGATTTACATAGTAGGCAATTTCTTAACTTTCAAGTGGGTCCTGGAAAAAATAATGATAAAACATTCGGTACAGAATGCTTAGATACCTTACGGCCAGGTGATTTATGTATTCGTGATTTAGGCTATTTTTCATTAGAGGATTTAGATCAAATGGATCAACGTGGTACCTATTATATTTCTCGGTTAAAGCTAAATACGAACGTATATGTAAAAAATCCAAGTCCAGAATACTTTAAAAATGGTTCAATAAAAAAACAATCGGAATACATACAAATAAATGTCATACAGATTTTGAAGCAACTCAAACATGGAGAAACGATAGAATATCAGCAAGCTTATGTTGGTGATAAACAGCAACTATTTTCACGTATCATTTTCCATCGATTAACAGAAGAACAATTACAAAAGCGCCAAAAGAAAATTGCTGAAAAAGAAAAATCCCAAAATAGAACATACTCCGAGAGAAGTAAAATAGTAGCAGGATTAAATGTATATGTAACAAATGCACCTTGGGAATGGGTTCCGATGGAACAGGTACATGAATTATATACATTGCGTTGGCAGATAGAAATTGTTTTTAAAACGTGGAAATCATTGTTCGACATAGATCATTGTTGCAATGTAAAACGAGAAAGATTAGAGTGCCAATTATACGGAAAACTCATAGCTATTTTTTTATGTTCTTCTACGATGTTTAAAATGCGCCAACTTTTGTTACAAAAAAAGCAAAAAGAATTAAGTGAATATAAAGCGATTGGGATGATCCAAGATCATCTATTTCTCCTCTATCAAGCTGTACAGAAAGGCACCGAAGAGATAACAAGGCTTCTGATCCGCTTGTTCCACCTTCTACAGAAAAACGGGCTAAAATCTCATCGATATGAGAAGAAGACTGTCTTTGATATCATGGGTGTTATCTATGAATATAGTGGATGTAGAAAGCAAAAGAAATCTGCATAAGTAAAAAAATGAAACCCGTTAGGGTTTATTTCGTATGCTTATTTTTAAGAGAATTATATTGTTTAAAAGTTTTTTCATTTCAATCAATGGAAAACTGTGGAGTTTCTGTCCTTAAGTTGATGGGCATGTATGGTGAGGCCTAATAAGCGTACCTACTAAATACCCATTGAGGCATCCCAACCAAAACATCCCGTCACTTCCTTCGCAAAATAAAACAAGACGCCACCCAGATCACGGCAGCGCCTACAATAATTGCTATAAACTTAATCAAATTCATTTATCCTTACATTATTTATTTCTTTGCTTCCATACCCCATTCTCTTTACGATAAGTATTCTTGCGATTCATGAAATCAGCTGTATTACCAGGAACACTATATTTCTTGCTCTTTTTCTTAGCCTTCTTCTTCAGCCTTTTCTCCTCTTGAATAGCTTGCAAATCCGCCTTCCATTGTTTCAACAAATCCTTTTCACGTCGCATCGAATTTGTACCCCTTGGATTAAAATGTGAACCAAATAACTAGATTCTACCTATTTATATAGATATCCTTTAATCCAAATGTCCATTCTGTTCAAATTCACGTTTAATGTGTAATTTCTATATAAGGCCCACGGCAACGATTCTTTCTTTTTCGGGCCATTCATTAAAAATTATAGATTTTCAGGGTGAAACTTTAATTTATGAAATTGTAGGACTACAAACTTTAAAGAAAACCTGTAAAAATTAGTTCCGTAAACTTATTTTCATGATGATTTATCAAATCAATCTCCGAAAATGATGTAATATTTGCAGTGAAAAAGGGAGATAGATATTTGGTCATAAAAAACGGCACCCCAATTATTAATTACGTCTAACAATTGGGGTGCCGTTCATTTGGGAAATTCCTTTTGTTTCATGTATGCATATGCATAAAATCTATTTTACATTTAATAGATACGACCCATTTTTATTTTCATATTTGTAGACATGCAAATAATATTTCCCTGGTTTCGCATTATATTCTCCTGTAATGACATTAGACTTATTTTGTCCATATGCTACCATATTTTCTAAATCTGATTCATGATAAAGCGTCCATGTCATTCCAATCTGTTTTTCATTTACTACGGAAATATTTATATTTTGTGGTGAATTAACCGTAAAAGTATAGATATCTACGTTATCATTGTCGTTAAGATTCCCTTCAATAGTCGTATTGAAATTTAACGGATTTGCCTGTATATGTTGGTTATTTGGCTCTTGTTCTCGCGGATTTTTTGAGGCTGAATCTTCTCCATTTGATTGAAATCCTAATTTTAACAATATAGCTTTTAAATCTGGTAAAACACCAATTCTATCGTAAGATGGTTCCCCAGATTGTGTTCCTGTGTTTGGGTTACTTAAGATGTCCCTTAACTCACTTGGTTTATAGTGGTGACCCAAATGCTCCTTCGCAATGCTTTGTATGGAAACGGCTGCACCAGCAATAATTGGTGAAGCGCTCGATGTACCATTAAAGCTAGACGTATATAGATTTTTTGCACTGTTATTTGGATCTGCAGAAGTTGTATCTACATTTTGACCCCATCCATATACATCAATTCGACTGCCATAATTTGAAAACCATGAACGTCCGTGAGGAACAGTTGATAAAGCAGCTCCGACCATGATTGCACCAGAATCTTTAAAATCTTTGCTATTACGATTTAAGACTTTTTTTCCATCTTTATTTTTAAATTCATCTAAGTCATTCCAACCATTTGCTCCAGCCTCGATGATTACGATTCCTTTATCCGTTCCAGTGCGAATCGCATCAAATACATCTGGTTGCACTTCGACCGGTAAATATTTATCACGATATCCTTCATAAGATGATTGTGCTTCTAACAATAAAACATCACCGGCATTTAGGTGATTTACAGCACTTAATATGGCATCCGCTTTGTTATTACTGCCGTCATCTCTAATTTGAGATACTACTTTTACTGTAGCTTTTGGTGCAATGCCAATATTGCCGATTTGATTATCTTCCGCAGAAACAATCCCTAAAACCGATGTCCCGTGTCCAACGTGAGCATCTGTATTTCTACCGGATATAAGTTCGATATTTTGCTTTTCTAGATCTTCATGATTTAATAGCCAGCCATACTCCATATCTGCAAATGTTATACCTTTTCCGTCGCCTCCCTTGATCCCCCAAGCGTAAGGCGCATTAATACCATATGGTGCTTCTTTTAGGTATCCTTGGTTTTCAAATCTAGGGTCATCATAGGGATTAAGAAATAAATTTGGCATCTGTACTTCCGGTGGTGTTATATTTTCCGGTTCTTTTATGTATACATCCTCTATCAAAGATGATTGTTTTAACTTTTCTACTAATACTTCTGCTTGTACATGTTTTGAAACTTGAATTACATAATAATTTAATAAGTTAGAAGATGAGGTATTATTATCGGTTTTAGCGCTTTTATTTAGACTTTGAATTTCGTCAGGACTTACAGATGTAAATAAGCGTGTTAATGTTAAATCTGGGAATTCAGAAAAAAACTTTTCTAGTACTATATCATTTTTCTCCTGTTTTATTCGTTTTTCTATCCCATCCTCATACGGTAAATTGATCTTATTTTTAAACTTTACAATGATTTGCTTTTCTTCTTGTTTTTCTACATTAGCTGCTTTTTGCTGTACTACTGAATTGTTTGAATCAGCACTCACTATATGAGAAGTCTTTCCTAGTCCTGTAAAAGCGGTAATTGCTATTGTAGATACGAGCATTCCTTTTAAAATTTTCATTAACTTTCCCTCTACTTTTTCATTTTTAAACGGTTTCCTATTAAATATCGAAATAATTACGTACAAAGCTTTATACTAAATGAATTATAATGAGTATCTAAAAGAGATTCAAAGTATTTATATATGCAATTTTTCATATTATTATATACATCTATTTTAATTTTTCGACTCATAAGTCGCTGCTATGTAGAACAATAGGGTGGACAAATCCATCACTATCAACCTAACAAAACAAAAATCTATTTTTTGGGTGAGCGTGAAGAGCTACGTGAACGTGCGCTGCAAGATCAGCTCCAAAGGGCCAGTGCATTAAATATTATTATTAATGCCATCAGTATATGGGATACGGAAACGATTCTGGGTATGAAGGGGCACTCTGTAAAAATATTCAAATAAATACAATAAAAACCGTAAAAATTAATTATTTCTACGGTTTTATGTTTACCTAAGGTTTTTTTTATTATTTTACAACAATGAAAAACTCACCTGGCATTTCTTTTTGTGCATCTTGGAATATATTTAACATTAAATCTGCATATGTATCCAAGTTTTTTTTACTATCTTCAAAGAATTCCCATTCAATTTTTACAGGACCTATAAATCCCGTTAAACAATCCCACAATGCACTAGCATTTTCCCCATAAAAATCAGGGAAATCTAACCTTTCTTTTAATATTTCATGGAATACTTTTTGATTTGTAAACATCCGTCCATCTAATTTTACTATTTTCATACATGTACCACTCCTTATTTTATTTCAGTGAATGTTTTGTAATGATCCGAAGTTTTATATACTAATCCATCGTTAGAGTAAAGAATTCTATCACCACCCCGATATCCTGATATGTAATTGATATCTGCTTCATACCAGGTCCTACCTGCTTTACTCGGTAATACTCCATCATCATTTCGATAAATATCACCACCCATACTTTTTCCAGGGGCTACCTCATGTAGATTACCTTCTTTACGCTCCCATCCCAATGCTTTGGCCTGTTTCTTCGTAATATAATTATCTGGTAACTTTTTGTATTCTTTGACATACTTAGCAACCTCATCAAAACCTGTAGGATATTTTGTAAAGTTGGTTGTTTTTGCAGCTTTCTCAAGATTTTTTGCTTTCTTTTCAATGTCTTCGACGGTCCCAACTACCTTACCGATAGTTTTTACTGTTTTTACGGTTCCACCAGATAATACAGATACGACACCAATCGCGTAATCAGATGGTTTGTATTTTTCTGTTTCACCCATTTCATGCCCTTGTACCAATTGGATGCTTGGCACATTAATAATTGGCCAAGCATCCAATGTGGCATTCATGAATTTAGTCGTATCTTGATTAGCTTGTTCAACCTCTTCCAATTTTCCTGGTGTAACTCCAAGTTCACGGAACGCATTACCTAATTCAATATTACCAATATTTCTAGCCGCAGCAGGTATATCAATCTTATGACTTGCTATTCTATTAGCGGAGTCCATAAATGTATTTGCAAGATCTATTCCCATATTGAAATCTGTGAAGAATCCTGGGACTTTGGCATCCAATGCTTGTAAATCTTTCGCAATGATTGGAGCGTTTTTTCTTGTTACTTGTACAAGTTCCTCCAATTGAGGTTTCGCTTCATCTACAGAATGTTTTAAGCGAATGGAACTATTTTAATTAAGAAAATGAAAAAACGTGGCTTATGGCAAGGGTTTAGTAGAGAACAAATAAAAGAAAATGCTCGGAAGAGATGGGATAATTTATATGAGCAAGCTGTGGTTCTACGCAGAGAACAAAGATTAAGCTACTGGAAGATATCATTACAGTTAGGTTGCGATTCAACCATGTTAGGAAAAGAACTAAAGAAACGTGGACTGTATCGTAAATTTCACAAGGATATCAAACAAGATGATTATATATAAAAAGCTTTGCGAGATTTTCCGCAAAGCTTTTGTAATGCCATGTAATTATAATAATAATTTTCGTATTTCTTCCGTAGTAAGACCTGTGAATTTTGCAATATCTTCTAATGGCATACCATTCTTATGCATACCACGGATTAATTGGATTTTTCCTTCTTCACGAGCGTGTGCCAACTTGGCTTGTTCATCCAGAAGTAACTTTTCACGAGCTTCATAAGCTGTTCTAAAAGAAGAGTCATGGCTCATATTTTCCCACTTATTCATTGCCTTTTGTAAAATTGGATCTTGATTCATCGCAATCTCCTCCAATGTTTGAGTTAAATGTTCATCTTCATGTGCTGGTAGCAATAACATCCAGCGAACAAATACATTTTCCCATGGATTTACTTTTTCTTCATGCCATTGTTTGACCAATTTTGGAATTTCAACAAAATGGATTTCAATATCATCACTTAGTATCTGCTGTTTTTTACTATTCCATAATTGTCCTATGGTATGAAATGAATCATCCTGGGAGAATAATATAAAATCTAATAAGTTAATGGTAATTGTTTTCCGAAGTGAACGATAGGGCATCCCCTCTTGCATTTGGGATGTATAGAGTTTACTCCAGTAATATAAAGATCGCTTCACCATATCATGTGTATTGCGAAGTTGTATCTCTATATTCACTTGCGTTCCGTTGTCTAATGTTGCTAATAAGTCTAATATGGATAACTTATCATCCTCATAAGATTTATGAAGATGTGGATCTTCGAGTTGTAGAGATGCAATAGGTGCATCTAAAGATTCTTCTAGGATAGCGTTTAGAAATCCAGTTAAAATTTCTTCGTTTCCCTTCGTTCCGAATAACTGTTTAAAAGCAAAATCAATTCGTAAATTTACTAATTTTGTGGACATGGGTTTCCTCTCCCTGTCTTTCTTTTCTTCTTATTATTTTATAATGTAATTCTTTATATAAGCAAATGCTACTTTTACCATTGTAGCTCTAATTCATCACAGTACACATCTAACTCCGTAAAACAGTTTTGTAAATCAGCTTCAAAATCAATTTCACGAATTATGTTATCTACCTTTTTTTCTAAATCTGGAATTGTGGTGTAAGGAACAAAGAATTTGTACTCTCCCGAATGTTGTTCCATATTGTATTGTGATATGAGAAAGGATTCGATATTCTTTCGAACTTTCCCCTTTCCTCGTACAAATTTATTATTATTTTCTACACGTAACAACATACGAATAGTGGCTGTTTGTTCTTTAGTTTGCTCGCCTTTTTCGGTTTGCTTATTTTTTCGTATATATCGGTAGAGTGTAGCTTGACTAATACCTGTCATGTTGACAATTTCTTGGATGCTATATTCTTTAGAATCATATAACTTCAATGCTCTCTGAAGGAAACTATCCTTAACACGAGGGCGTCCACCTACTCTTCCCCTTGCTCTTGCACTTTCAAGCCCCTCTAGAGTACGTTGAGCAATCAAGTCTCTTTCAAACTGGCTGAATGCTTGAAATACTGTTAACATCAATTTTCCTTGGGGTGTATTCGTATCAAACTGTTCTTTAATACTAATTAGCTTAACTCCCTTATTCTCAAAAAAATCAACAAGTTCAATTAAATCTTTGGTACTTCTTCCTAATCTAGAAAAGCTTTCAACAACTAATGTATCACCTGGTCTAATTTTATCTTTTAATCGAGTAAGCTCTGGACGATCACTTTTCGTACCTGTTATTTTTTCAGTTAAAATTTCAGTACAGTTATAATTTTGAAGCATGTCTAGTTGACGAACCAAATCTTGTTGTTGGGTACTTACCCTTGCATAGCCATAAATGTATGAATGCATGAAATCACCTAACCTTTATACGATAATTTTATCATAAAGGGTTGTTAAAGTTAATTTGATTTTGATAATAGTTTTGATAACGTAGTTAAGCGATTTATAAGGATTAAATTTTGTTCATTTTATAATTATCAAAAACCATCATTTTTGATAATGCAATTAAGCCTTATTGCCTTCCTTGTTTTATTACTACACTGACCTCATTTGGCAATAAATTTCTCAATATAGATATTATTGCTAAATATAGGTTCTATATAGAAAAACAACATAAAATAGAATATCATAAATAACAAGATAGTTTTTGCCTTTTTTCTCCTTGTGAAAAAGATAAGATCATACTCTCCGATCTTATCTTTTTTTATTTGTTAATCTGTAATACAAAAAAGAGAACCCTTATAATAAGGATTCTGCAACAGGAAAGAACAAATATATAATAATAAAAAGAATTACTTATATTATAATTTAAAAATAGGACAACGATATTGAGAAAATTCAGAACGAATTAAATATTTCTATACGCTTATTTATAATTGATTAAGAGTTGGAGTAGTAATCTTTAATCTGTCATCTGTTCCTTTTTTTAAAGAAGATTGATCTCAATCTTCTATTTTTTTGTGTTTTTTCCTCTTCCCTCGAAAAAAGGAAAAAGAATTAATTAAGAATTGTGAAAATCGCTTGTTTGTAGACTAATTGTTGCTTACCATGAACCATCATAAGAACTGTAAATTTATCCGTTGCAAGGATCTGCCCACGTACTGGAACGCCATTCTTTAAAAATACAGTAACTTCCCCTTTTTTCTCTTTCAATTGTTCATACATATCTTCTTGTAAGTTATACATGAAATACACCCCCTATTTGTATCTAATTTTCTTTTAATACTTGCTGCGGCTCATTGTTGTTTATTTGTATTTCCCATTCACCTTCTATTTTTCTAAACCATTTTCCTATTTTGCTTACATAGTATTTTTTCACTTCACCATACGGAATCCAAATTTCACGTTCCTGTATTTGATTCATCACTTCATGAAGAATCTCATCATGCTCGTATTTTTTAGGTTTTCGATGATGCGTTTTTATAAACTGTATGTATTCCCTACGTAACCAATTAGAAATATGATCTTTTTGTTTTTGCCGGAGATGTGACCACTTTTTATTTGTCTGAAGGAGTTTTCCATTTACTTTTATATGGTTTTTCATCAACACTCATCCCCTTTTACCATTTAAATGTATATATACAACTATCGTATCACATTTAAATTTAAATACGGCTCTAGGTACATATTTCGCAAGTAATCTATCCGAAATAAAAATAATATCTCCACTTAGTATCCAAAACAGACGAGACCGAATCCATTAAGCGGATTAATTAGGCATAAAAATTAAATGTAGACTATTGAATATGTTTTTTGTTTTTTATTAAACATTACGGTACGTGAAATTTTATTCTTCCCTTATTTAAAAATGCCCCCATAGATCTTACACCTATGAGAGCTACCTAAGGGTATTTAGACTTTCGACTCCATTCTATTGTAACAGGCTTTCGCCATACATGAGAAAAATAATGAACCAAAAACTGACGATCATAACAAGAAATTCTTTAAACCTTTGCTGAAAGGAAATACGACCTTCCCTCATTCTACATGCCCCTTTTCTCTACAACTTTTTATATGTTAAAATATAAAGGAAAGAAATCTGCCAATTTCTTTCCTAGACGATCACTCATGACTTTGCTCTTTGTTTGCTTTTGCAAATGAAGAGCTTTTATTTTGCATACTTATACTTGCTTTCCAGCATCGCATAACGTAATAACTTTAACTTTGTTTCTTTTTTTAATACTTTCCATTCCGATACCCCAATTTTCATTCTATATCCCCCTTTTGTCTTATAAATTTACCCAAATGACAGCCCCTTGCGGATGTTTGTATGGTCTTGGTGATGAAAATGTAACAGGATTTCTAAGAATCCAAGCATATATATTTTTGTATCGAGGATTAAAACAATCTCCTCTCGAAACACAGTGGTATTCCTCATTTGTTTGATATTCTTGAAGTGTCAACTTTCTACTTTCCACTAGTTCAACGGTTCCTAATACCATACCACTACCACTTCTAATAAGTGCGATTTCCCCTCTTATTTTGGTATTTGATCCCCTAATCTCCCATGACTTTTTACCTTGTAGGATTTTTTCTATGTAAGGTGATTTTATAATTAAGCCTTTCAAATACCGCACCTCATTTCTGTTAAATTACACTAATTTTAAAACAACTGTAGCCGCATCATCTTCCTTTACATAAAAGGCATACTTTTTACCAATTGCTTCTACTGCACCACACAGCATTTCTACATACCTAAAATCTGTTAGATCCATATCCACTCGACCATGTTTCATAAGAAATTGAAGATCCCTCATCATATTATTGATATTTCTCTCCATTCTCTTTTCCCCTCTCAAAATAGTTATATAACCTATATAACTATTATATTACTCACTTTCTGGGTTGTCAATACAAGTTATATAACTTATAATACTTTTATAGAGGAGGTTTTAGAATGGCTGTTAATAAAGAAAAGAACACTCAAATTTTAGTTACATTTACAAAAGAACAAGTGGAACAAATAGAAAATTATTGGCATGAAAATAAGCTAAAGAATCGAAATGAAGCAATTCGTCAGCTCGTAGAGAAAGGGTTAAGTCGTAAATAATGACTACCCTTTTTATTTTTCCTGAAAAACGCTAAAAACGTATCTAAAGCTCTTATTTACCTTTACATAGGCTTTTATAACAAATAAGACTTATCATATTAGCTACTCCCTTAAAATCCAAAATAAACAAATCTGAAGAGCCGTTTTTTAATTTAACCTCAATTTTTTAGTGCATTCTTCAAATAAATGAAAAAGAGCTGGATTTTCATCACAGCTCATGTATTAATTGGTTCTGTATGTGTACATGTAGGATATTGAGAACAGCCAAAAAACTTATTTCCTGTTTTATTTGAATTTCGAACGACTAAATGATTCTTACATGCTGGACATTTCCGTTCTGCCGGTGTCACCCCTTGATACACATCTTCAGCCGAATATTCAGGATTAATTTTATTAATCAATTTCTGAAGTTCTACACGATCTATTAGTTTTACATGGCATGCCTCTGCTAATTCTTTCGCTTGCCTTGTATACACACTGTTCGTTACAACCCAGCCCTCATGTGCTTTGTAATACGCTTGTGCTGCATATATCTCTTGCACGGCACTAATACCGACTCTATTTTTCATCCCGTATCGTTTGGCTTGGATTACAATACGATTTTTCCCCTTTAATACAAGATCTGCACCGAAATCATTTGACTGCTTTGTAACCATCGGTGAGTACCCAAGTTCTCGAAAGAGAGCCTTCAGATACACTTCGAATTGACGTCCATCCATTTTGTCTATATAGCGAATACCAGATCTCGCCATTCGCTTCAGCATTCTACGCTCCTGGATCTTCCGGTACATAAACTTACAAATATGAAAAAGAACATAAAAGATGAAACCACAAATCAAAATCTGTAGTATATTTGGCATTGTTGGTAGATTAGACACTTCTCTCCACCTCTTTAATTGGTTTCATTTTCTTTGGTTGAGCTGTTTCTTTTGGCTGTTGCTCACTCACTTGTTTCTTTCGGACATCGTTCCAATCTTTTTCATGCGTTGGAATATCCTCTTTTAGATCTACAAAGCATTTCATCGTCTGAATGAAGTCTTTCCCAGCCTTATCATTATCAACTGCCATAATGACCTCTTTAATATCGTGCCCTTCTTTTTTCGCATCCATTAAAGATTGAATCACCGTTTTTGACTTCAATCCATGCATAGAGACCAGGCGAGCGTTTTTTATTTTATTTTGCTTGATACTCCAATGGGATAACATGTCGATTGGATCTTCATAGAAATAAATCTTATTCGGCTTACCTACATCAACCGTAAATCCTGCATGGATTTTTTCATAATTCGGGACAATTTGCTTAAAACTGCCTCTTTTATTCTCCATTTTGACAGTACCTTGACGGTTCATTCCAATTACTTGCCCTTTGCCCCCTTCTTCTCTCCATTTGAAAACGACATTATTTTTCTTATCCTGGGCGATGAGATTCTTTTTAATCAACCAGTTCACCAAGCGAGGATCTATTTTCCGTTCATCAATTAGATATTCTTTAATCTCTGTTTGCTTATTTACTTCTAAGTGTTTGGGATAGATGAAGGGCTGCTGTTCTTTTTTGCGCTCTTCTTCGGCTTTTGAGCGATCAAACTCTTTGTAATCCCCTTTATTGATGTCTAATACGGCTTGTGGAAATGTCATTTCATAGTACATCATCGCAAAGCTAATTGCTCCGTAGCCCTTTTCGCCACGACTATTCCAGGCGTATTGATTTCCTTTAATAAGAAGACTGTCATGTTCCATATGACGATAATAGTTTCCTTCTTTCTTAAACGTTTCTCCCTTTGCTTCTAGATATGAAATTAAGTCAATATTTCTTGCTTTCATCGCATCCTCCGTACTGACATGTGCCATTACGGAATCCCCCCTTTACTCTATAAAATGAAATAAAAAAGAGGACTATTCCATTTCCTAGTCCTCTTTTGCTACTTATATTTGATGCATTTCATTTTTATTTGCCGAATAAGAATTTTAATCGCTTCTCCTGTACGCTGTATGATAATCGAGCGTCAAATTTCTTCCCATTTTTGTTCGAGATAAAACCTTTGATCTGATCTGTCACATTCTTTTCTAATAACTTTTTCACATGGTTACTACTTAGATTTTTACCAGAGAATGTACCAAAAATAATGAAGTCACAGCCTTTTTTGTATTTCTCACATAAATAGTTACTTTTCCCTACAAGAACCCTACTCTTACATAATGGACATTTGCCAATTGTACGATCTTCAGTCGTTGGAAAACGGAATTTCAAACTTCCGTCTGCTTCCATATAGATAGCTGCTGTAAATTCTCCCTTTTCCCCTTCAAAGCCATTTATAAAATCAGTCGTTTTATACTGAATCAGCTTTTTCATTTGATTACCAGGAATCGCTTTCCCTTTCATCTTTGCTGGTAACATAAAATCACATCCGTTTTGATGCTCCGTGCATCCATAAAACGTTTTACGATGAAGGATTTCACCTTTTTTACATTTTGGGCATTTACCAAATGACAGCTCCTCTTGTGTTGGAAACTGAAATTTGATATTTCCTTCATGTAACACTAGATAAGCGGAAAACTCTTTCTCATTGGACTTAAATCCTTTTAAAAGATCTGTTTTCTTATCCTCAAACAGCTTTTTCGCTTGCGCCTCCGGAATCGCTTTTTCTTTAATTTTTTTCGGTAAGGAGATTTCACATTCTGGATAATTACTGCACCCATAAAAATTACCTTTATGAATGATTTTTCCTTTTCTACAAGGGCATTTACACACCTCAATTTGCTGATTCCAAGTATTAATAATGCTATCCGACACCTTATCATCCATTGCACCTAGTTGTTCTACCGTATCCTTTACAAACGTATTTGTTTTCTCTACAAATTCCTCATATTTCATTTCTTTTTTTTCGATCATGTAAATCATCCCTTCCATTTCAGCCGTATAAGCTGGATTTTTGATTTCATCTACCGGAAAAGCATCTATAAACGCACGACCAATTTTAGTGGTTCGAATCTGATTGTTGGTAACATCAATATAGCTTCGCTCTAACAGTTTTGGGATAAATGTTTCTTCCGTTGCGACTGTCCCAATCCGTTTTCCTTTCATAAGTTCTTTCAAATGTTCATCATCCAATTTACGCCCTGCCGTTTCCATAAAGGTTAAAATGGAACTTTCCGTATGAAAGGCTGGTTTCTTTGTTCGTGACTCAATCAAGTCATACTGAACGATTCTGAAAGAATCTCCTTCTCGTAAAATAGGTATCTGAAATGCTTCAACTGATCCCTCTTCTATATCCTCTTGAAACACACGTAGAAACCCTTTCTCTTGTAGGATCTTTTCTTTTGTACTGTATGTGTTGCCCTCTTGATCTATAAAATGTACTTCTCTTACCAGATAGATTGCTGGTTTCATAAAATTCCCGATAAATCGTTTTACAATTAAGTCATATAACTGTTTTTCTAATGGATTTCGGTTGGTCCCGACATATAATTTTGTTGTTGGGATGATCGCAAAGTGACTACTTACTAACTCATCATTAAAAGTCGTATGTTTTTTCGTAATAGAAGATGGAACCACTTGTTGTACTAGATTTGCATAGGAGCTCTTTTCTAATGCTCCCATTACTTCTTTTACTCGTTCCACTTGTTCGGTAGGTAAGTGCCTAGATGAGGAACGAGGATACGTGATAAAGCCTTCGTCATACAAACTCTGAATATGTTTTTTTGCTGTTTCCGCATTTATCTTCAGTTTGGCGTGAGCATCTTTGTAGATATCCGTTAAGTTATATAATAATTTTGGTTTCTTTTTTCTCATACTTTCTTTAAATTCCGTTACGATTACATTCGTTTCTTTCAAACTATCTCCAAGTTTTTGGAGTGGGGATGGATCTATAAGTTGTTCCTCTGTTTTTATTACCGGTGATAAACCATTTTCCGTTAATAGCTTTAAATTATAGTAGGTTTGTTCTTTATAATTTTGAATTGCAATTTCCCTTTGACGAATTTCATTCAAGATACACATTTGAACACGACCAGAAGCCAATAAGAATTGGTTTCTTGCTAGTTTTGATGTACAGCCCCTCGTAACATTAATTCCTAGAATATAATCTAGGTATTGCCTTGCTTTAGCGGATTGAGCAAGCCCATCATAGTCTGTTCCTGGTTCTAATCGGTTTAATGCTCCCTCTAACTCTGCGGCCTCATAGGAAGAGATAAAAAGACGGGATTCTCGCTTGTTTACACTTGCATGTTCAACTATCTCACGATAGATAAGCTCGCCCTCTTTGTCTGCATCACATGAATTGACCACATGATCTACATCAGGACGATTTAACAACTTAACCAATATTTGAACTTGTTCGAGACTATCCGATTTCACTTTATATCCCGGCTCCAAAATAATTGGTAAATGTTCAAATTTAAATTCTTTGTATCTCTCGTCCATCTCCTCTGGATGTTTTAGTTCTAATAAATGCCCTCGGCACCAACTAATAATGTAATTTTCATTTTCATAGTAGCCATAATATGGCTTACTTCCTGGATATTTTTGCGAGTTTCTAAATCTAGGTGATTTCAATAATTCAATGGCTACCTTCGGCTTCTCTGCAATAAATAATGTTTTTCCCATAAGTAGTACCTCCTATTAATCTGCAATTTCAGTTTCACGCTTCCATTTCTTATTTCTCCACTTTTTCACCATTCTGTGACCAAATATAACAACGTGTTCAAAAAGACCACTACAAGGAACATACAGCCCGCAAACAGCCATACATTCATAACGTTCACTCCTTTCGTTCTACAAATGAGAAAGAGGGTTTTTACTTTTACCCTCTTTCATTTCTAGATATAAAAAAATCATTTTTCGTTTTCTCAATTGAGTAACAAAAAATGATTTAGGTTGTTTAATTACAAATAAAGTTGATTAAAAAATGAATACCTTTTCTTCTAACTTTTTTGGTAAGGAGATTACACTCAACGATTGTTGTTCCAGTTCTACAATGTAGGAATCTTTATCCTCCCTTAATAGATAAAACAAGTCTTCTTTTTTGAATAACACTCCATTTAATTCGTAATCCTTTAGAAATTTACCATACAATGGTATATTACTTTTTTTAATAAGGATTTTTATTCCTTCCCCATTGGCGCTGACCTCTTCTACAGTCATAGATTCTAACATCTTTCTTAGTTTTTTCTCACTCATATCTCGTTCTCCTTTCCATTTTTTAAACAACTTCATTTTTAATATGGTACAAATTAAAAACGTAAGAATAAAAGGTTTAAGTTTTACTTTTAAATGAGAAAGAGGGCTTTTACTCTTACCCTCTTCCATTTATAGATATAAAAAAATCACTTTCCGTTTTCTCAATTGAGTAACAAAAAATGATTTAATCTGGTTTTCCTGTTATAAAATTTTTCATCGTTCCATTTCCAGTGTTTCTTTTTTTCTACTCGATTTCTTTGTAGCCTTCGACTGCTCTACATTACCTGGGGCAATAGGCTCTAGTTCCTTTTCTTTTACCTTATTGTTCGTTTGTTTTCCGTTTAATGGTTGAAAATTTTTATCTACATCCATTTCCTTTGAAGTTGTAGACTGATTCACCGTTATTCCTTCTTTCCCAAGCTTCTCATCCACCTGGCTTTCTAATTTCACAACGTGTTCCTGGCTTACCAGCTCATTATCAATCGAAACATACTTTGTTGTATAATACCGCTCTTCAGCTTTTACACGAGTGACAATACTATCAATATTATCTGGTGTTTCTTCATATTGTGAACGTCTGTATGCTTCGTATTTCCGGCTTAAATCCTTATCTAAAGTAGCTGACTCTTTTTCTTTTGAAGGTTGAATTTGTTGATCTAAAGAAGCAATAGGTGCATATCCTTCCTTCTTCATTTCTTTATACAATTCCACTTCTTTTTCATTAAATGAGGGATCTTTTTGTTCTTCCGCTTTATCAACTAAGATTCCATATCGTTCATCTTTTACTATTTCATCTAGACTCATTCTTGCATCCTTCTCATGTACAACAAACGATTGATTACCTTTTCCGTCAAAGATGGAATTCTGAACTTTTTCATATAAATCTGGCTTCAAAATGTTATCCAAATAGACATTTTCTCGTTCTCCGTTTTTCTCCATTAAGGAAACATATAAATCTTCTCGATCTGTTTTATCTTGGTTCCATACCGATAAATAATTAATATCTTTCGTAACCCCATCCATCATGTGGATTCTTGCAACTTCATCATCTTGCATATCCTTTGCTAACACTTGAATTGTAACTAAGTGATTGGGTGTCTCTTTCAAGTTTTCTAGTGTATTTTTATGTGTTTTTTCCATCGGTATCTCTTTGTTATTTCTATAATTCATTACTTCATCTCGTAACGCTTGTTTTACTTCATCCGATAGATACCTTTTCTCGTTTAATACCTGTTCATACGGTGTCTTGTAGTCCCCATCCCCAAGATCCAAACGATCCATACTCACAAGCTCCATTCTCCCAAAATCCCTATCTACTTCTTTTGGAATGGCGATATGATAGCGAGTTTTATCATATGGTACGTATTCATCTTTTTCTCTTGCTTCCTCCTTTGCTTTTTCGATATTTGAAATGACTTCAGACATTTTTTCATTTGCCTCTCCAAATGGGATTAATTGATTACTTGCAAAATTTTCGTTTTCACTCCATTGAATTAACATAGTTGGACGAGTAATTTCATTCTGATTTAGAGCTGCATATCTTTCTTTATTTGCCACGTTAAATGCATCTATGAATTCCTTATCACTCAATTGTTCTCCACGCTCTACAGGTTGAAATGCTTGGTTTCTAGAATTTGTTAGATCTCTTAACTGCGTAACGGAAACTAGTTCTTGTTTCGTATTACTTAGACTCATATATTCCACCAATAAAATATTTTTTTCATCCTGTTTTTCATTTTTATTTGCCATACCTTCCACCTCTTTTTCATTTATTTTTCCTTTTTCCTTTTCTAACGTGTTTTCAATTGTTTCAATAAATTCAATGGAGGTTTCATGTACTTCTTTCAATAACTGGGTTTTATCTTTCATCTCTTTTCCTTTTGTCCAACTGGCTAGGTAACCGAGGGAATATTCGCTCGTATTAATTCCGAAATAAGAAGAAACAGCATAAGCGGTCATTTCTGCTTGAAACTCTTTTTCTGGTGCTGTGTAATTCATATGTGTTTCTGCTGTATGAAGTTTGGCATGTGCTAGCTCATGAAGAAGAGTTTTTACATTTTGTAATTCACTATTTCGTGGATTCAAAGCAACTTCTTTTGTTAAGGTGTAACTAACCCCCTTTGCGACCCCAAGTTCTTGCTTCGGCTCAATAATTTTCACACCGTTCTTTTCCGCAACAGCTTCCATTCCTCTATATAAACTCTTATAATCTTTTACACTTCCTTCTAGCCAACGATTCGGAAAAATACGAGGTAGATCTTCCGCTTTTGCGTTTGTTTGAGACACGTCAAACACATGGCCGACAGCAAAATATAAACGACCAGGTTTCACTTCTACGCTTTTAGATTCAATTTGCTTTTTCTCTTCCTCATTTGCTTTAGTTACTGTTTTCCAAGTGCCTTCTTTGTCTTTAAATTTTGCTGTAGTTCGGTTCGGAACAAGGATCTGGATTCCTTTCTCACCCTTCTTAACCGCAAATCCTTTTTCTTTCCAAAAAGAAAAGGAACCAACTGCCCTGGCTCCTTCAAATTGACTCTGTATTAATGAAATATTAGATGGTGAATAGTGATAAAACTTTGCCATAAACGATAAATAATCTTTCAAATCTCCTGGTGTACGAAAATAGCCTTCTATGCTTTTTTCCATCTTTTTTGTTAAAGCTTGCACCGCTTCTTTCTTTTCTTCCGGTGATTTTGTTTGATACTTTTTCTTATAATTTTTACTCATGATCTTCTCCTACTCCTTCGTGTCCTTGGATAAAAAGGTTCTTTACTAACAAGGCTGATAATTACTACATTTTCAAATGAGTAAAGAATATTTTTATTCGGCAAAGAACTACTTATTCTTTACATTTACTTGGATTGTATATAACTTCATATAATCTAATTGCTTCTCGTATTGATTCCGCTTGAAACAAACTATATTGATCCACGTCATGGTTTTTAAAATAATTTGGAGTCACCTGATTATTTGCACCAATTAACATATCTACATAGTGACTCTCAGAGTCTTTAAAACAATAAACCCTTTCGCTTTCAGTAGCTGCTATTTCAATTAAGTACCATTTCGAAAGATTGAAGCCCTCTTCTTTAAAACATTCTATGACATGTTTCAAATCATGGTTTGCGCTCTCTATATTTACTCTTATATCACCGTTTTCAATGCTTTTTAAATTGAAATTTACAAACATGTTAACCCTCATTTCCATCATTGTATTTTTGAATGAGTAAAGAACTTTTTTATCTATTTACACTTCGCTAGCTCTTTGCAATTCCTCCATTTCTTCTTCATTCCATCTTTCGTTTGTATCGAAGAATAGTTCATGTGTTTTTACATTAACCGGAACTAACATATTCTCTTGATTCATGACATGAACTGCCAGTTCTCTCACTTGTTCTTTTGTAATTTTAATTACTAACTCTTCATCCTTTACAAGTAACACAAGTTCATCTTCTCCAATTTCTTTAATGACTCCTAATGCCATATCTTCATGAAATAATAACATTCTAATAACCTCCTATTTTTTTATAAAAAAGAACAATGTAGCTTAGGTTACATTGTTCTTTGATGCCTCATGATCTAAACGCTTTTGTCTTAAATGGCTAATTCGTTCTTCCACAGTTTTCTTTGCCATCTTCACACTTTCCATCTCCTGTTTATCAGTCGTAATAATGCTGTCTACGCCTTCTAAAAAGAAATAACCATTTAATAACTCTATTAAAACTTGTGTATTTCGATCCGCACTATTTGCACCAAGACGAATTTTTGTTAACTCACTTTTTAATATGTCATGAAGATTTTTAGAAACAACTTCTGAAATATAATTCAATGACCATTCTGTATTTTTTGATGCTTGATGTTCTCTACAAATCCTTACAATTGCTTCGCCGTTGTATCTAATATTGTGTTCTTCCATATAATCTTTAATATACGTATCTGTTTCTTCATCCAATGTAATTTGCATGCGAAAGTCCTTCATTTAATAACCCCTCTCATTTTGATATGCACTTTCTTTTTGCATACGCTCATAATACTTTTGGTTCTTCCAGCTTTCATATTCACTTTTAAAAGCACGTTCCACTTTCCTCATAGAATACTGAATTGATACATTCTGTTGAAATTTTTGAAACGGCTTTGATTTTCTCATGTGGTGGATTCTCTTTTGTTCTTTATCGTATGCCTTCATTTCTTGTAAAAAAGCGTTCCCCATTCTTTTATACAGGTCATTGATTTTATTCGTCTTATAATTTTCATATTGCTTCTTATCATACTTTCCTTCTCCATATGCTTCTTTAAAAACCTGCACTTCTTTATCTAACTTTTGGAGAAACTGATCGTAATCTTTTTTATGATGATGTTGAATATATCGCCTGCTTAATTCATCAATTTCCGGCTTCAATGGCTGAATTGTATTGTAGCTATATTGCCACTGTCTTTTATCACTTGGTAACTGTTTATAGATTTGTAAAAACAATGGTTTCAAATGTTGATTACGCCACTCAAAAACCGAATCCTCTTTTTTACTTCCCACCATATTGTTTCGAATCAGATCATTAATTTGTTTTTGTTCCTGCTTACGATCTAACAAATTGTTTACGACTTTTCCCCTCATCGCATCCAAGGTTTTTGGTTTTCTTTTGCCACGTTCTCTCGTTGGAAATGGTTCAACAGTTGCCACATGAATATGAATGTTATCCGTATTAAAATGAATGGCTGCCGACCAGGTAGAACTTTTTTCTAACACCTCCCTTTTTTGCATTTCCTTCATCGCAAGCCGTGTCACATCCATTAACTTTTTTTCATCTAATGTTTTCGTTTTCTCATCATAAATACCTTGTTCCTCTAGCCAAGGATTATGAAAAGAAATGACATCTTGCCACATGATACTTCCATTTTCGTGAGCGGTTTTAAACATTTCCTTTAAGGATTTTTTCTCACTTTCTGATAAACGATTTGCGTGTTCCGTAAACAGCGCCGATGTCTTTTCTGGATTCCCCATATATTCTTGATACGTTTCAAACATTTTCGGATTCAGTTTCACTTCACTTTGTGCTTCTTCCCGGTCTACATACTCAATATAGTTCTGAAAGGCATCCGAACTTGGTAACACAAATTTTGTTTTTAAAACAACACCCGGTGTAATGGAAGATTGAACAGGAACCCCATTACTCATTTTCATCATCCTGCATCATCATTTGAATAAACTCATTCATTTTTTTCATTTCGCTATAGCACTCTCTCATTGCATAAATGTTCTTTTCAATTAAATTTTCTAACTCCATTTCCTTTTTCGTTTGCTCCGGCAAATAAGCCGCCATTTCAAGTATCCCTTTTAAAAGTTTTTGTCTTGAAACTCCTTTTTTCTTTGCCATTTCATCAAACTTTTTGATTGCAACCGGATCTATATCTCTTATTTTTAAATGCACAATTTCCGCTCCTTTCTGCAATTGTGGGTAGAGAACCAAAAATAGTGAGAAGAGCATAAGGGGTTTTTGCCCCCACCGAGGGTGTGGGGCTAGGCGGAGCCTAGCAAAACGGTGGGGGCAAGAAAACCTTCTAGGTGTAGACTCACTCACGACACAAAATCTTCTGATGTAGACTCACTCACGACTCATTTTTTTGTGATGTGGACTCACTCACGACACGAAATCCCTTGATGTAGACTCACTCACGACATGTCTTTTTTCAGTTTTTATTAACTTCTAGTGCCTTTTGCTCTAATTTTTTGATCTTATCTCGTGCAATTTTTTGTTCTCCTTTAAACAATTCAATGTTCTTTTCTGATGATTTTATTTTTGATTCTAAGGACGCTATTTTGGATTGTGTTTCCGTTTTTTCCGCTTCGGTTTGATACTTCATTTCATCTTTCAGCCCTTTTACTTTTTCATAAACTGTCTTTCCATTTTCTTCTTCAAGCTTGATTGCCTTTCCATAATTTTCGATCTTTGTTTCAATATCTTTTTTGTCTCTTTCTATAAAATCTAACTCATATGTTTTTTTATTTTCAGTTAACAACTCATCATTTGCTTTTGTTTTTCTTTGATCGGTAAAAATCGTCTGAACAAGTTTATTCGGACTCTTTGTACTTGTATTTTCATCTTCGTACTCGTTAGCATCTTGTGTAAATTTCCGAATATCCATTTGTTCTTTTTCACTGTTTTTATTGTAAATATCTAAAGCTAACGCTCCCCAATTTGGAGATAATTCTTTGACTTCTATCACGTAATTCCCGTTCTCTTCATACAACACTTTGACTGGCAATTGAGCACCCGGCTTTGCTTTTTCTTGTGCCTTAAATGTAAAGCCTGTTTCCTCATATCCTTCAATTCGAAATCGAATTTCCATGAAATTTTTATGTGGGTTATACACCCTTTGCTCTACAATCAATTTTCCCATCCCCGACAACTTGATTACTTTATTTGTTTCCGTATGGAATAGTTTTTCATCGTTTGGCATGTAAATTTTAGATGTCAAGAAAGCGAAAAAACCGATAAATAGAAAGCTGATAATTGCTAGGTAGATCCATGACTTATTTCTTCTTAAATTGATTCTTTCACTCTTCTTACTGATTGCACCTATCACACTCTCACCTCATCTTTTTTTGTTATAAAACTTTCATATTGAGTTCTTCTACACTTGTCACTCGCCATGTTTCCTTTTCCTTTTTTAAGATGATTCGCAACACACTTTTGACTTTTTCTTCTCGATTTTGTGTTGAATCGGTTGTGACATTTATAAATTCACCTAACACATTTACTTCCTCTTGATTGGGTTCATTTTCTTGTAAATAAAACTTCATTTCTATTGGTTTCGTTTTATAGGTATCTCCCAACTCGTATTTGTCAGTGGGATAGAATTGTTGTAAAAGTTCTTCACTCATAATGGTTTTTGCTTTTTCTTTTCGCTCATTGTATCCTTCTTTTTCTCGATGAAAGGATAATTGAATAAACGTTTCGGCTGTCGATAAATACGCCCTTCTTTGTTGTTCTTGTGCGGAAGGAAGTACCTTATCCAGCCGTTTTTTTAAGTCTTCATTCTGTCTTGTTAGTAATTCATTTGAAAGTTTTAGCTGTTTTTCTTTGCCATCACTCATTGATTTTTTACTCAAATAAATATTTAAAACTGTCACACCTACTACTAAAATGACAAATATAATAAACAACAATTTCCGTTTATCTTTCATACTTACAGTCTCCTATTCTTTTGATTTTTAGAACCTTCTTACATGACCAGAAAAGACTTTTTTCCAATATGGATTATTTAAATCTTCAATGGAAACACCTTTATTAGTTTGGCATCCAATGAAAGTATTTTTATCAATTACAATACCAACATGACCGTCACCTTTATAGGTATCAAAGAATATAACATCACCCGGTTTCATATCATTAGCTGGTACTTTTGTACCGATTTTATTCAATGTTTCTGTACTTGTTCCACCAACATCTCCAACATTCATTCCTACTTGTTCAAACGCCCACCGGACAAAACTACTACAATCAAAAATGCCTCTAGCAATATCAGATTGTGTTCGTCCACCACCAAAAACATAGGTAGAACGACCAATCCATTGACGACCCACATCGGCAACTTTTGAACCACTACTTCCACCACTTCCTGGATTTCCTCCGCCACCAGAAACGACAGAACCCGGCTGATAATATTTCAAAACCGCATCAACGTACAATATATCCCCGTAACACGCTTGATACGGTACAGCTTCTGGCCTAAGGCAATGATACATACCGGTGTGGGCTACTTTTTTGTATTGCTCCTGTGAGAACTTTATGGCTAATTCCTTTGTATATTTACCACCATTTGAATTAATAAAATCAAAAAATCCTGTTCCAAAATTGTAAGCTTGGAGGGCTGTTTTGATATGATCCATGTCACCAGGACTTGTTACACCAGCTCTCTCTATCGCATGTTTAAACTCCTGTACGCCAGCCCAAATACTGTAATCTGGATCTGTAATACAGTTTGGTGATTTACAATATTTCGTATTAAAAGCACCCTCCGATGATTGCATGGGATCACTACCACGCCCTCCGCTTTCTTGCATCATTTGAGCAAGCATTAAAGCGACAAATGGTTCCACGCCAAACTCTTTCGCATACTTACGAATCGTAGGTTCCCATTTCAAAACTTCGGGCGAAACATTCATAACTTGCCCTTCACCCGTATACGTAATATCACCCGTGTCTGTTCCGCTATCGCTCCCCATTGCCGCAATGAAAATACTAACGACTCCAAGTAAAAGAAAAGAAAAAAGACCCATCACAATTAAAGCTAAAGTGATGAGCCATTTCTTTGGTATAATCTTTAAAACTAGATGCATGGTATTAAGCACCTCCCCCGAATAACATCAATTCTTCATCTGTTACTTCTACATGAAAGTGAATGTTTTTTACAGCTCCAATACTCAAAATGACATCCCCTGTTGGTAAATGTGGGATTGCTGCAATTTCACTTTCACTTAACTGTCCAGCAAATACTTTTCGTAACATATCTAAACTATTGTTATCTTGTTGCATAATAAATTTGTACTGTGTTAACTCAAATAGCACTTTGATATCATCAATTCTTGCTTGTGAAGAACCCTCTGGTACAAAGTCTCGGATGCTGTGACTTGCATATAAAAGACCAGCGAAATATTTTCTATCTTCCCGGCTAAATTTGATTAAAGATCGTAACGCATGTTCACTTTCATCTTTCGTGTTGATAATGCGATGTGATTCGTCAATCAAAATGAAATACCGAATAACATCTTCAAAAGTAAGTAGCTTTTTGTTATAAGCATCTAATTGTGGAGCACCATTTGAAATCATCTCATCCCAAAGTAAATTTAGGATATTGAAAATTTGAGCACCAAATACTTCATTTTTGAATTCTGAAATATTCCGTAAAGAAAAGGAAACAACTTGTTCCTTCTTGAAATCTTCAATCGTAGAATGACCATCGAATAACTCTCTATAGGCTTCTACTAAATTAACAAGATTCAACTCAATTTTTTCTAACCGTTGTAATCTATTTTCACCCAGGTTCTCACGATGTTTTCTTGTATCCACATCTTCATATAATTCCTCACGAACATATGCTAAATAATCCGAAAAAATCGGATACTCTGTTGGCTTTTTGTTTGTAATTTCATTTTTTGCTCCCTTATCCGGATTCCATAATTCCTTTTTAATGTATAATCTTCTAAGTAAATTTTCATATTCTTTTATCTCATCATCTGGTGCCTCCGGCGCAATAAAACGATAAAAAATTGTGAGTTTAGATAAATGTTGAATGAAACTCACTTGTTCACTTTCTGCGGTTTTAAAAACTTGAAGTGGATTAATTTGTCCCTGTGAGCCATCCAATGCAATTGTTTTCCCGTTCAGATCACGTACCGTTTCCTCAAATTCACCTACAATATCAAAAATGCGGATAAAATGTCCTTTACTTGCATAATCAACGGCTTTCTTTTTGAGTAAGGTTGATTTTCCAGCCCCAGGCTTTCCAATGATTACTCCGTTATAACTTTTCCTTTGATGGTCTTTATGAAACATATCAAGGATTACATTCCCTTTTGTTTTCGTTGTTCCATAATACGTACCGTATGGATCGTGCAAATAGGAATAGTGAAATGGACATCCACCAGCCAGACTGACTGCCGGAATTTCTTTCCCTTTTCTTCGGTTCACATAGTTCTTTTGTACATCAAAGCTCGTTACAAGTGCATCCCATTCATACTCCTGTTCATTTAGAAAGACAGCTCCTCGAAAGTTATAGGATTCTAATGTTTCCATGATTTCTTTCACTTGTTTTTCTAACTCATCTAATGTTCTAGAGGAGACATAGATACGGATGTGAATACGTTTCATGACCTCGCCTTGTTTCAAATCCGTATAAAGAGCTTCCAGCTCTTGAAATTCATTTTTTGCATCAATTCGATCTATATTATCTTTCGCTGTATCATGCCGAACACTTTGTTCACTCATTGATTTATTAATGGATTCGACGACCTCTTTTCGGTCATCACTCATTACATCTAATGTGGTAATCACATTTGGCATATTCATAATTTGCTCTAGCCAAAAATCATTTACCTCTGTTGGATAGTCAAACAGATGAATACAAGTACCCACTCCATCACCTGTTTGCACATAACTTTCTTTAAAACTTACACCCCCTTGTGGTTGGACTCTAGCTACTAAATAAGGATTGTAACCTTTTTTCTTTTTTAGTTCTTTTTGTTTTTCCTTTTTGGATTTTTTACTTTTGAACGCAAACATGTTGTTTCCCCCTCACTACCATATATTTTTCGTTCCCAATTTCGCATTTTGATTAAACAATTTAAACATAAGCTCTAACTTTTTCTCTTCATCCACCTCTAATAGTTCAGTAGAACGCTTAATATATCGTTTGGCTGCATCCACACGTTCTTTTACGATTAATTCCGTTTCTCCGTAAATAAATAAGAAAGCTTCACGATTTGTTCTTCCCCATTCTAAAAATTGAAGCTCTTTTAACTTCTGATTTAAAATTCGTTCATATAAAGGATTGGTACAATCTTTTATTTTTTTCTCTATATATCTTTGTTGTTCGGTCGTTTGGCATGGGAAGTTTAAAAATACAAGTTTAATGGACTGTTTATAGGCTTGATAAAAATAAGCATGTGAAAAAATAACAAATGCTTGTTCTTCGCTATTCTTAGAGAACATATCGTCACCTTCGACTTGAAGGATTTCTAAAAACTCCTCATTTTTCAGCTCAAATATTCCATCCTCCGTCATGTCTACGATTTGCATAATTTCCGCAATACTTTTCTTTACCTTTGGTGGTGCTTCTTTCTTTTTTCTAGAGAAAAAGCCTAAAAGTTTGGGGTTTTTCTTTTTCAAAACATCTTTCTTTGGCTTTTCTTTCTTCTGTTTTTTCACTTTTCTTTCTACCTTTGTTTTTTCTTCCTCTTTCTTTTCGACGGGTACCACCTTAACAATTTCTTTTGGTTCAGAAAATGATTCCTTTACATTTTTTTCGTTAAAACGAAATGCCTTTTTCTTCGGTCTTTCTATTTGTTTTGGCTTTTCTTTTTCTACATCTTTTTCGCTGAATAACGCCATATGTGATCCCTCCCTTATTGATCGTTATCAATGGCACAATATGCACCTTTTCTTCTTAGCAATGTAATAATCAATACTTCATACATTCGTTTTTGAGGATTCGTACTTGGTCGCCAAATCATGATAATGGCAATAACCGCCATGAAAATGACGAATGGGAGTTGTAAAGAGCCATGTACAAAATTCCTAAGAATCATCGTTACAACTAATAAACCAATCAATAAGAAAAAATCTATTAGATATAGCACTTTATTAATCCGTAATTCTGTACTGATTTCCTTCGGAATCCGATAGCTTCTCATCGGGATTCCCTCCTTTTCGACAATAAAAAAATAAGCGTTCGGTTACGCTTATTTTTTATCTGTATTCTTTTTATTTTTGTTCACTATATCTCTCCAACTCTTACCTGTATTTTGACCCGTTTGATACAAACGCTTTGTATTTTGTACCGTTTCTGAATTACTGATTCGTTCCTGAACCCCTCTTACTGTTTGCTTAACGGATGATGTAGTGGAGTTATAACCTTTTTTAACTGTATCCGTGGCATATTGTCCTAATGTACGTGTTTCATGACTACTACCTGCTGCCACTTCTTTATCACTTTCATAAGGAACACTTGGGCTACTATGTGTCACCGTTACGATATCGGCTGGTGCCGCGCTACTTCCACTTGATACTGATCTTGGCGATTCCACTGGTCCCGGGCTACTTCCACTTGGTACTGATCTTGGCGATTCCACTGGTCCCGGGCTTCCTCCGCTTGATACTGATCTTGGCGATTCCACTGGTCCCGGGCTACTTCCACTTGTTACTGGTCTTGATGTTTCCACT
>NZ_LDUK01000050.1:0-24848 GCF_001043575.1 Bacillus sp. LK2 | reverse complement strand
TTCTCGAAATATTCCCTATTTCCTGCAAGTAGATTTTCTGGTAGAACCTTTTCATAGGCAAGTTCTTTATATTCCGGTGCAGCGTCAACCAAAACCATACCACAGATGTCCAGCGGATAAAGACTGGTATACAATCTGGCGACCAACCCACCAAAGGAATGGCCTACTAATATATAAGGCTTCTCCACGTCAAGCGCTTGCAACAATTCGGAGAGCTCCTCGACAAGATCACAGCAAGTTCGCGGGACAGCTACGTCTTGACTCCTGCCAATACCCGCCCTGTCATAGGACAAGGTTGACGTTTCATCCGATATTCGGTCTTGGACCTTTTTCCATGTTTCATGGCTATCGCCTAACCCTGCAATAAAGATTACGCTTGGTGTATTTTTACGATATTTATTGAACAGTATACGCCTATCATAGAAATTGATTATCTTTTTATGTTGTATAGTCACTTTTAATCACCCAATTAAATTATAAGCTTTACATTATTATTTCTACAATAAAAAAGGGCCGTTTATGCAGCTCAGTAATATTTTGCTAAGGCACCTGTTTATTTAAGTGAATACATTCACATTTATAATGTCTCTCAAATATAATATCAGTTTATATATTCACCATTTTTCTCTAACAGGTTCAAGATAAATTGTAATTTGTTAATCGATATGTTTGTGTAACCACTGTTCAAATATCTTTAACTGTTCTTCAGTATGAAAGTAATGTTCACCTGTTTCAATGACTTCTAATTCGCAACGATGTTTTTTTGTAAAATAGTTAATAGTTTCAAATTCGCACAGTTCATCCTTGGCTCCATACATAATATATGTATCTGTATTCCATGTATTAATAGGATGTTCTTTTACATAGCATAAATAATCCCAATATAACTTTTGACCAATAGGTGTCTCTATAGTCATTTCTTTTTGCAAAAGCTCTGGTGTTACGCTAAACCATTTCATCATATTTTCGATAATTCGTTCCATATTAACTACTGGTGATAAAAATAATGCCTTTTCTAACACATCATTTTGATAGGCTAAAAGGCTAAAATAAGCTCCCATACTACATGCAAACACGCTTACTTCTTTCCAATGTTCTTTTGCGTAATTCATAATTATAGATAATTCACTAACACAAAACTGTACTTTGCAAGGAGTATTATCATTTTTTCTTTCTCCGTGCTCAGGTAAATCAAAGCTTAATACTTGATAACCTTTTTGATTGGCTTCTTCAGCTAATATTTGAATAACTGTATCTTCCTTATTTGACATATTTCCATGTACTGCAATAAAAATTTTTTCACTCTTATCTCCCCATAAAACCGTGGGAATATTACTAATTTTAAAATTATCTTTAAGCATATTTCCTCCATAGAATAAGACATATAGGACTTGGCAAAAAACCGCACACACTTTATAATCCTCTACTCAGTTTTAAATAAATCAAACTATTCCTAATTTATCACAAATGAATTATAATATCTCTCTACCTCTGTATTTGAAATCTTTCTTTTTTTTCATTTCTTTAGAAGCTACAAGTTCTTATTTTGATTCCTTATTGAGCTAATCTGCACCGTTAGCTTAAGTACACTTCTTCACAATCTTCTCGAAACAATTAATAAAGTTACTCCACAATCTGGCCATTTAATGGAATAACTTTATTATCACTTAACAGATTCTTAATCCACAAGAAAAACCGAAATCCCTTCTTTAAAGAGATAGGAAATTCCGGTTAAACTTTTTTCAAAACGGTGCGACTTTTTTATAAACAGTTCAACTTTATTTCAAAGCCACACTTTCGTCATGGAACTGAGAAGCTCCCACCTCTAAGCGTTAGCATAGGTGATGAGTAGTTCACCGAACTATATAAACTAACGAGATAGCCTAATCCATGATTAGTTCTTGTACTTGTATAGAAATAAACACGCAAGATAGGTGAATTTAGGAAGCGATCACTTCTAAACAAGCTGAAAGTGGGGATAGTTTACGAAATTCATTTAGTCCTTATATGTATTTTGTAAATAACGATCATATAAATCTTTTTCTAAAATACTTTGTTTATCTTGTAGTTCCTTAAATTGTTCAATGAATTCACTATCTTCTTTTGTGCTTCGACACAAAGTATAAAAAGCATCATGGAGAATTTTAGATTCTTGATGAGCATCATAGTAATCCATGTAGGTCTTAAATTCTGGTGGTAGATAAAGATAAGGGACGTTAGAAAAAGAACCTTTGATTCCTACTGAAGTAGAAAATAGGAGTAAGTCTTTATTTTGTATATATTCCATCTCTTGATCTTTAGAATATTGGTAAGAAAGGTTTGCTATAATCTTTGTATCATAATCAGTTTTCACCTCAATTATGTTTACAAAATCATTAATCCTTAAAGTACCACCTTTGAATGCAAATTTTTTGGCTTCTTTAACGTGTGAATTATTATAAGATAATTCTTTTACAGATTGGATTTCAAATGTAGTATGACCATGTGCTTTATCATTTTTATTAAGATATGTACTACAAATAAGAACAAAGTCGTTTTGAAATTTTATTGTTTCAGAATTATAGGGTAAGCATCTAATTTCTATTATTGAATACTCACACATACCGTTAACATTATTGGGAAAAGTCATTATTATTATAATTCTCCTTTATATTTATTTCAGGTGAAGAGTAGTTACTCTTCACTACCTTTATTTTAAATAAATTATAGATTAATAGTAACCCTCAATTCCAGAAATTTATTTTTAAGTGGCATCGAAGCTATGCATATGATGAAAAAAAGGCAACTTCATCAAAGAGTGAAATCTGCCCAAAATGAAGTTAAATTCATTCATAAATTGTAAATGTTAAAAATCCAAAAGTAAACTTTTATCAATTAGTTTACTTTCAAAGTGTTAAATTCATTAACCTTATCCAACTTCAGCTATTTTTAGCAAAATCAAAAACAAAGGTATACATTCAAAAATTGATGAATAAAGAGATTAAAATACCTGTGATCAAAAAAAGCTAGATTCATGCTAGCTTTTTTTATATAATTCCCGTTAGCGGTAGTAAAAAGTTATACTTTATCATTTTTTCTAGTAGATTTCAATTCTTTAAATGTTTCAATTAATTTTTCCCCGAAAATATAAATAGTTTTTTCCCAAGGATGTCCTAAATAACCCCATCTAAAGTCTTTTTGCAAAAAGAAATAGTAATCTCCATCCGGAAAAAATGGGATTTTCCAGCGATGATCATCTTCGTTTAGATTTAGATTTAAACTAGGATTCATCCAGTAGCCAGCATGCTGCCAATCTAACGCATATATATATTCATGTTTCTTGGTACATAGAATAAGAGATTCCAATAATATATAATCAAAATTATCATAATCGTCATCAGTCCATTTCCCTTCAAAACAATCAGATATATCATAAGTAATATATGGACAAGAAAATTTAAATGATTGGTCACCATCTATATTAGGATTAAAACAAAATTCATCTTCAAATCTATCCCAAACATCCTCATACTCTTTGGAATTTAACAAAATCCACTTATTCAAAATCATTACCTACTTTCTAATATAATCACATAATTAAAAATAACATGATGGAACTGTTTATTCTATTCGCATCTGGTTAACATAACCCCACATTATACATTATAAAAAAGCTAGCATAAAGCTAGCTTTTTTATAATGTATAATTCGCAAATTTTAATTAGATTTCACAATTGCTGAAGAGGCCTCATCATTCCAAGTTCTAGCCCCATCCCCCAAGCTGAAACTAGTCAAATTAATATATCCGCCGTTATTTACAATAGCAAGTGCATGTCCTTGGGCGTTATTATGTTCATAGATAGTTGTATAATCTCCAAAAGAATGTGTAAGTACAGAGGAAACATTATCATTGTTTGAACCACCAAAGTTTGCAATAATAACTGGGTTTCTACTTGCATTTACAGTAAATCTTGAGCCTTTCAAATCGTTATCGTAATAAAAAGTAGAGTAAATTTGAGCTAAAGGTTGAATCTTGAAATTTTTAGGAACTGGATGTGTAGTTAAAAAATTTTCAAAATCTGATTTTTCGTCAAAACCAATAGTCGCTTGTTCACCATTAACTCCAGGTGTTACTACCTGGTATGGCTTTGATGGGGACTCCGCATACGCCTGAGGGCTTGAAGCACCAAATAACATTGCACCTGCTAATAAACCTGTGGAAAGTATACCAATTACTCGTTTCACAATTATCACTCCTTAATAAAATTTACTTACAAATTAATCTTACATCCATTTCCATTAATTTGGTATTGATGTGAAATTTTATCAATAAAATAGATTCTATTAGAATAATGAGATATATGTATTTTGATAGAGGTATATAAAAAAAGAAAGCAAGTAGGTCTGCTTTCTTTTGGAATATAATCAATTACTTATTAATAATTGAACCAGCACAATCCACTCATCAATTTGATATAACGTAATAGTTATACCGAAAGGTACACTTTGTTTAGTTAACTTCATTGAATTTATGGTTCTGGTGCAAATATATGAAGAAGAACATGGATGATAGTAGATTTCTAATGGAATCGTATTTTATGCTATAAGTCCAGTTGCTGAAGTGATTCCGTCTCTCTTTAATCTGCTGGAATAGCCTGTTGAATGAATAAATTCATGAAATAAAGTGCTATAGTATCCTTCAACTTTCGGGAAATCCTTCATGGAAGGTACATTTACATGGTCCTTAGCAGGCTGATAAGATGCCCCTTACTCAACCATATTACAATTACCTCCCAAACTTATACTTCTGTATGACCAAGTCTTTATCGTCATATCTAGGGTCTAACTTAACTTCACCTTTGTACTCAATGATTCGTAACCTGTCAGTCGGATATACCTTATCGTAAAGTTCCTGTTTCACCCATATCTTTTTCATTTTGTTATTGTCAAACAACTCTAAAGTAGGGTGTTTTAGTATGATATACTCTTCTTCAATGTGTTTCCCAAGAACCATAACCTCTTTTGCTTTGCCGTTTTTAACTAATTCATCGTTTTGATACCCCTCTATAACTGACAAGACCAAACAGAATAAGACGAAAATACCTACATACATCCAAGCCTTCTTCCTTCTCTTTTTCTTGTATGCTTCAAGTTTCATGATATACTCTTCAAGTTCATACTCTGTATACTCTTTCACAGATGAATCTAAGTAGTAGGTTTTTCCAAACTTTGTACTCTTAAATACAACATAGTCGTCTACATACTCTGGGTCTTTCTCTAAGTTTATGAATTTCTTTTCACTCATAACATACCCCTTTATTTGTTTCCTATTATCACTACCCCAACTAAGATGAAAACAATAACACTTATAACCACAAGAGTTGCCTTTTTACTTAACTGTCTCCTAGAACCTTCTAATACTGCCCATATAATAATTGGGAAAAGAAGAATACCAAGGAGAATGTCAACAAACTTGTTACTCTGCTCGTCTTTCGGTTTCTCTTCTTTTCCTATGCGTTCTACCCTATTTGGTACTTTTTCTACGTGTATTGGATTCTTCTTTTTCTTACGTCTATGATTCACTATTCATACCCCTTACTTTGAATCGTAACTTTCAAATAGCATAGTCTTTCCTTTGTACTCAATAACCTCAATGCGAGAACCAATGTCTAAACGTTTGTATACTTTCTTACTTACGCTACCTGTGTGCGTTTCACCATCTACTTTGTACTTGATTTCATAAGTCTTAAACCCTTTAGGCGTGTACTCTTTCATGTCTACGACTTCCGCTATACTTGACTTACCATGTTGTCTGACTTGTATCTCGTCGTACGTTCCTACCCCTATGAGTAGGAACGTACACACTAGAAACACTACAATACAACCAATTCTAAACCGTTTCTTTTTCAATATAATCCCCCTTACTTTACATCGTAACTATCATACATGATTGTCTTTCCTTTGTATTCTAGTACTTCTATTTTAGTGCCTTTGTCTAACTTCTTGTATAACTCTTTATCTACATTACCTAAGTAAGTCTTATCTTTTATTTTGTACTTGATTTCATAGGAGTTACCTCGCATAGTTGAATATTCTTTCTTATCCACTACTTCTACTATTACTGGTTTTGTGAAAAGAAAATAAAGTTATTTAATTTTTAAACCTAAAACAAGCATAACCCCGTTCTAAATTTAGGACGGGGTTAAAATTTAGTTGTTTAATTTTCGATATAAGATACTTCACTGTACTCAAAATATAACAATAAAATCGTTTAAAAATCTAAGGCTCATTCAACAATAGCACCCTTTAATGGAATAAATTAAATTATGAACGAGACCTAAAAACACAATCACTTATTTCTTATTGAACTAAAGCCCCTTTAGTTCAATAAGAAATGATGGCACCCCTTATGATAGTATCTATCGTACTTGATCTCCTATTGAAAAATATTAATGGGGATAGGAGGATTAAATGAAATTAAAATAACATACTTTTTCAATTACTAGAGAGAGAATTCATAAAATCAATCACGATTTTTCAGCTTATGCATCGAAAGTATTTTTCTTTAATGTTAGTGTTACTTTACCTAATTTAACGACTCCCACAATTATAAAAAGCAAAGGTATTAAAAATAAGAGATGCCCTATTCCTGGAGCAAATAATGTTACCGTAGACAAAGGACCAAATAATTTAGGAAATCCAATTAAAATAATCAATGGCAGCAGCCAGTTAAATATTAATATAGACAACCCATTTAGAATCCTACGGAATGTTGTTACTTTACGATTTTTAGGTTTAAAAATTCTGTAAGCTGAACAAACAATTAAAGCAACTATTGCCAGTAAAATCAAATCAATAATTACATATTTCATAAATGGATTGCTATCAGATATAGAAGGTTCTTCATTATGTACCAGCTTGTTTATCCCGCTTATGATGGCATCATATTCATTAAGATTAAGATAATCCATTGAATTGATCTGCAAGCTGATGCCATACTCCCCATCTAACACAACTTTTGAGTATGTATTTTCTGTCCATCCATTATGGGAGATTCCTTCATTATTCACTTCCCATCCCATTGCATAGTAGGTATCATTCCCCATGAGTGCTGATGGATGATGCATTGTGGTCATTGCATTCGCTGATAAAATACTTTTCCCTTTAAATTCTCCCTGATTCAATTGTACGATCATATAATTTGCCATATCTTCCGCACTGGAAATAAGGTAACCTGAAGAAACAGTTCCTTCATGGATTAATTGCTTTGTCGGCACCTTTAATCCAAATACAGTTTGGTATCCAGTCGCAATTGCATTGTTTGTATCATCTTTTGGATTAACATAACTATTGTTCATTTCAAGCGGCTTGAATATGAATTCATTGATATACTCTTTATACGATTTATTCGTAACCTCCTCGATGACTAAACCTAAAATGTTATAATTTAAATTCGAGTATTGATATTGTTCGCCCACAGAATATGTCAATTCTGTATTTGCCAAGCTTTTAATATGTTCTTTTAATGTTTTATTCCCTTGTGATATAGATACTTGACCATCATTTGTAGAAAGACCGCTTGTATGATTCAGTAAATGTTGAATGGTGATTTTTTCAGATGCTCCTTCATCTGCAATTTGAAACCAAGGTATGTAGGATTGCACCGGTTCTTCTAGGGAGATTTTTCCTTGTTCCACTAACTGCATAATGGCAAGAGCCGTGAACGATTTAGTAGTCGAACCAAGAACAATTGGCGTTTGCGATGTCATTTTTGTCCCATCTGGATTTGAAATACCATATCCTTGTATATATTCCACTTTATCTCCCTTTACGATAGCCAATGATGCACCAGGAATGTTCAGTCTCTCTATCTCATTTGTCATAAACTGATCAATCTTAGAAATATCAAGACTACCATTTGTAGATTCGTTATCGTTTGCAAATACAACTCCGTTAACACTTATCATTAGCATTAGTATGGCGATTACGAACATTTTGCCTATTGCAGATTGTCTTTTCCTCATAACCGGTTTTTCTCTGATTTCATTCCCGCATGTAGAACATTTAAGTTTTTCTTGCTTAACAAAGTTTATCATTTCAGTCTCCTTGTCTCCCCTGTTATCTGAATACCTACACTCATATAAACTACTTCTATGTTCAACCAAAAAAATTAACTACAATTTTAGATTAAGACAATCCTTCACAAATCCTACACTAATATTAACATAAATATCCAATTAGATTTGCGATTCTTATTCCATTAAATGGCCCGATTGTTGAATAACATGACTGGCGTTTTTTAAACGACTTTATTGTAAATTAAACAACTTTATTATCTCTGTACAGGTTTACCATACTGTCTGACTTGAAACTCTTCTATTGTATGTTTACCTACAAAGATGATAGCACCAATGATAAATACTGAAATATAGATAACTATTAACCGTTTACAAATATAAAGTACACAACAGTCAAGGTAAGACATACTATGTAACAGTGAACGAGGTCTATGTATATATGAGATAAGGAAATGCAAAAAGGAGGCGGGACTCAAGTGTGAGTTCTGCCTCCTTTTTTTGCTGAATTTATAACTCTTTTAAGCTTTATCTAATAAAGCATTTACTTTATTGTTATTTATGTAGCAAGAGTAAGATTTTATTAAAAATTCTAAAGTTGTATTGGTTTATACGCTAGTGCTATATCTACTATTTGTTCTGGAGTAAGATTTTCATCATTCCAATATATTAGATCACTTACTTCTGGATGTGAAACATTTCTTTCTACAACTTCTATCATTTCATCAATCTCCTCTTCAGTTCCTTCACATTCTACAATTTTGCTTACTAGATTTATCAGTTCTTCTCTTGTTAATTTCGCTGTACTTCTATTCATATAATATCTTTTATTGTAAATCTTCGAACTCCAACAAAAGTAAATATAATAACGAATAAGCAACTTAAGACATAAAAACTACTAAACTGAAAGAAAGTCTGCAAGCCTTCTAGATGAATAGGGTCCATTGCTAATCCTGGTTGCGCAAATGGCCATATATACCCGATATTTAGGTAATGAAATATCATTCCTATACATGTAAAACCAAAACTCATTCCAACGGGAACAGCAAAACTTTTTATAGCAGATGAAAGAAATAATTGTAGTGCAGCAATTGAAAATGTACCAATCCATCCATTGAATGACCAATTTAATAATGAATTCCAAGGAATAGGACTTGTAATACCTAGTAGCTTACCAATTAAGATATAAGCAATTAAAAAAAATACTTGTGTCAATAAAGTTAACATAACGATTACTAATAACTTTGCCATGTACACATATCGAAATGGAATTGGTAAAGAGATGATTTTTTTCCAGTTTCCCTCGCTATGTTCAAAGCGGCATACAAACGCACAATAAATACTTACTACGACAGGAAATAAAAATAATCCATAAATTAATCCAACTTGTGTCCAAGCCTTCTCCCACTCATTTGTTGAGACTTTCATTAAGACATCGTAGTTTACTTGAAAATTTATGAGTCCAAGTGCAATACAAATAAGCGGAATGAATGTCATTACAATCCATATTTTTGAACGTTTTAATTTTAATAATTCACATCGAAATGAGCTTAATAACATATCTGCATCCTCCTAATGAATATCTTTTTGCGAAAAATGAGCAGTGCTAAGAACGATAAATAATAAACTAACTCCTAAACTTAACAAAAGATTCATCATGACTCCTTGGTTTGGGAAAAACACTATTTTCCCATTGGAAAATGCCCAAGAAATTGGATTTGTCAGAGATGAATAGGTCCAAATTATCCATGTTTTCCAAGGTAACATCTGCCCGAAATACCCAAGAAATGAGCCGATTACACCTGCCGTTAAAGCAAATACTTGATTTTTCACTACCAAAGATATCCAGAGTTGCAAAATAACCATTGGAATACATCCTATAATGGTAAAACAACCATATTTCAGTAATAATATCACCGGAATTCCACTTTCAAAATTAAAAATTTTTCCTATTAATATAATTGCGGAAATAGAAATTATACCTGCGTATACAAGAAAAAAGAGACTAAAGATAATTTTAGTTATATATACTAGCTGCCTGGATGTGGGAATTGCACACAATAGCTTCCAGGTGTTCCCCTTATTTTCAAAATCAATTATTCGAGATGTAATTGTCGCAATCATTATAGGTAAAAATAATGCATTTATCATACTTACTCTTGAAAGAAGCGACTCCCAATTTAGAAATTCCTTTTTTTCTTGTGACACAATAGCAAATAACCAAAGTAATGCTAAAGACTGTATCAAAAATACAACTAAAAATAATTTCTTTCTTTTTAATTTCAATAATTCACTTCTTAAGGCAGCAATCACTATAAAACACCACCTTTTTCTGTTAAGCTTAGAAATATTTCTTCCAACGTATGCTTCTCTTCTTCAATTCGATAAACTGATATATTTTGCTTTGCTAATAAGTGATTTATGTGAGAAATAAGGTGATCTTCTTGTTGATGCGTAACAAGACAATCACCTTCAAGCCCGAGATGAATTTGATGCTGTTCTAAAATTTGATGTGCCTTTACTACATCATTTACACGTATTTTCATTAATGCCTGACTTTTTTTGCGTAACACTTCAATTTTGTCTTGAAAAATTAGCTGTCCACTATTAATAATACCCACTTGTGTTGCAATTTGATCCATCTCATTTAGCAAATGACTTGAAATAACAACTGTCATATCATATTGCTTTGGCAGTTGTTTGATGAGTTCACGAATTTCTTGAATCCCGGCAGGGTCTAATCCGTTTGTAGGTTCATCTAAAATTAACAATTTTGGATTTCCAAGTAGTGCCATTGCTATGCCAAGGCGTTGCTTCATTCCAAGTGAGTATTGTTTAACTAGTTTATCTTTTTGTTTCTCTAATCGAACGATACGTAATACCTCATCAATATTCTTTTTTGGTACTTGTAACATTTGCCGAATTACTTCTAGATTTTCATGACCTGTTAAATGTCCATAATAAGATGGCGACTCAACAAGAGAGCCAACCTCTCTTAAAATATCTATTCGATTTGTTTTTAAATCTCGATTGAATACTTTAATATTACCTGTAGTCGGTTTTATTAATCCCAGTAACATTCTAATTGTCGTTGTTTTCCCAGCCCCATTTGGGCCTAGAAAGCCATAAATTTCACCTTTACCAACTTGCATTTGTAATTGATTCACACTATTTACAGCTCCATATGTCTTTGTTAAATTTTCTGTTTCAATGATGTATGTTCCCATTATTGGCACCTCTTTTTCTTAATTAAGCTATCATTTATTATAAAAGTTCTTGCTTAATCTTGAATTGAGCTGACCTTAAGTTTAGCTTAATTTTCTAACGGAAGCTGAAATGTAATTTTAGTACCATTTCCTTTGATGCTTTCTACTGCAATTTCTCCACCGTGAGCTACGATGATTTCCTTTACAATTGCCATTCCTAAACCTGAGCCACTTTTTGGATCTGTATTTGTACCACGGAAGTATCGATCAAAAATATGTGGTAAATCATTTTTATTTATTCCGTCACCATTGTCCTCAATCGTAACTATGGTGTATTCGGATGTTTGTTTTATACGAACTTGTATTAATGTTTTAACATCAGTATGAATGAGCGCATTATTCAATAAGTTGACTGTGACACGTTGAATTAATCCCTGATCTGCTTTTATAATTAGTTTTTCCTGAGGGCATTCAAATTTAATTAATCGATTCTCATAATGAGGCATATTCATAAATTCAATAATTGTTTCTCGGGTGAGATTCACAATATCTACTGTAGTTTTATGGATAGGTAACAATGCATTCTTCAATTGATATGTAAGTTTTAAATCATCAATCAGTTTTTCAATATAAATTGATTTACTTTGAATTACTTCTGCATAGTGGTACATTTCTTGTGCAGTAATTTTATACTCTCGATTCCCTATAACTTCACTATAGCCTTTAATAGAAGATAGCGGTGTCTTTAAATCATGAGAGATGTTTATAATCCATTCTGCTCGCATCGTATCTAATTTTTTTCTTTGAACGTTAATATCCTTTAGTTGATGTGATAACTGATTAAGATTTGTATACACCTCTGCATAGATTCCTTTTTCTTCCAGTACTTGTTTATATTGTCCTTGTTTTAATTTATTAATATGCTCAATTATCATGACAACAGGTTTTGACATATACCTTGCCACAATGTAAGCAAATAATAAAATACAAACTACTGCTACTCCTATTAACATTAAAATCCCATATGGATAGAAGCTAGTTAAATTATTGAAATTCAAATAGACAGATTTTCGTAATGCTTGGTTTGACGGGAAAGCGACAATGTAACTTTCTACTTGTGTACTTTTATCTAACTTACCCACAAACGTTGTATAATCCCCAATATCGTACTTATAGCGTAAAATCAATTCACTAGGAGTATAGTGAGTTGGTGTATTTTTAGGCTTATACATTTGAAATACTTCATCACTATTATGATTTAATACTTGTAACCATGCTCCATGTTCTTTTAAAAATTTTTTCCCTTTATTTGTTATCGAAATTTTTTCATTTTCTACTGTAATTTCTTTTTGAAAAGCTAATACTGAGCCTTCTGGATCGTCCATTCCCTTATAGTTATAAGTAAATACTAAATAACTAAAAGCAAAAAATTGAACGATTAGGATAAACATAATTAATCCTATTAATGATGCAATATATAGTCTCGTGACCTTCCACTTCATCTTACATCACCTTTTGTATTAAGTTTATATCCTAGTCCCCTTACTGTTATAAGATAATGGGGTTTAGAAGGATTATCCTCTATTTTTTCTCTTAAATGCCTCATATGCACCATCATAATATTATCATTACCGAGATATGTTTCTCCCCAGACAGCTTCATATAAGCGGGCCTTACTAAAAATTTGATTTGGATTTTTTATTAAAAATAGTAATATGTTAAATTCTTTTGCTGTTAAAGTTAGTAATGTATCACCCCTTAACACTGTTCCTTGCGCCTCATCTATCGTAATGTCTCCAAACTGATACATAATCCGAGCCTTTTCTTGATATTGATCGCGTCGAAAAAATGCTTTCATCTTATATGCTACTTCTTTCGGACTAAAAGGCTTTGTAATGTAATCGTCACCACCTATACTTAATCCAAGTATTTTATCTAAATCTTCATTTTTCGCCGATAGGAAAAATATTGGAACGAATGTAAACTGACGAATTTGCTGACAAACACTATATCCATCTAAATCTGGAAGCATAATATCTAATATGATAAGATCTGGCTGTACTTGCTTACACATGCGTATTCCTTCTTCTCCTGTTGTATACGTATAAATATGTTGAAACCCCTCTTTCTTTAAAACTGCTTCCAATAAATTTAAAATCTCTTTTTCATCATCTACTATAAGAATTTTTTTTGTGTAAACATCTGGAATATTATGTATCATCTATTGCACCTCAATATCTTTCTATGTAATTTAGAATTAAATAGTGAACAGTATTACCTTAATTATTAATGTATCATTTTCCTTCTACAGTAGAATAGCAATTTGAAAGTTTTACCACTTATTTTAGGGGGAGATTATCATTTTTTCGGGTTCTGGTGCAAAAATAACAGAGAATAAAGCGCATATGTTCCTAACGGAATCGTATCTTATGCTGCAAGCCCAAACAATTGATGGATGAATTCTTTCTGGTTTTGGACAGACTGGTCCCGTAAATCAATCTGTTCTTTTTTCATCATATGCATGGCTTCAACACCACTCAATATAGAGGTTGCTGTTTTAAATGACTTGAATCCAAACATAGAACGCACGCGTTTCTTAATCAAACGATGATCTTGTTCCACTATATTATTGAGATATCTAACTTGCCTTAGTTGTATGCCTTAAGGCATATGCTTCTCTTCTTTCAACTCTTGAATCGCTACAGGATAGGCAGGGTTCTTATCTACTGCTATCACGCGAGGTTTAGAAACATACGAAAAAGCCAAGGCTTTCTTGAAAAAGCGCTTGGCTGCTTGTTTATCTCTTGATTTACTTAGATAAAAATCAATTGTATACCCTTCTGAATCGACTGCACGATATAAATACATCCATTGCCCTTTTACTTTGATATATGTTTCATCGACTCTCCACGAGTCATTTGTTGGCTTAAGATGATGCCGTACTTTCTCTTCTAGTTGAGGTCCATATTGATGAACCCAGCGCATAATCGTTGTGTGAACAATTGATAATCCTCTTTCCTCCATCATTTCCACCAAGTTACGAAAGCTCAAATTGTACCGCAGGTACCATCTTACTGTTAATAAGATTGGTTCAGGCTGATAATGCTTCCATTTGAATACATTTTCCTTTTCCATACCAATTACACACATTCTTTAGATTAGTAGTATCAGTATGTCCAAGATTTATAGATTCATTGCAATTATCCTGTAGTTTTTGCACCAGAACCGTTTTTTTTCATACATTGTAAAAAAATGAATCCTCAGATTCATTTTTAAGAGGCTTTATTAGCCTGTTAAATAGAATAGTACTTACGGTTAACAATGTTGATTCTAAGTCCATATGAGAGATATTCCATGAGTTTGATGGGTAGATTTTTAGCGTTTATACAACATATGTTGATTAATTTTATCTCGGATTGCGCTTGCAATAAATTCTTCAATAGAACTGTTCGTTTCTTTTACAATTTTTGTGATTGTATGGTATTCGTTACTTGTAATGGTTATTGACTTAGTCACACTGCTACTGTCTAAATATATACTATTATTGACACGCTGAGTTAGCTTTCCTTCTATTATATACGGCGTTAGGCTTTCAATCCATTCTAATTGCATCTGCATTGGTAATTGAATAACAGATTGGCGAATATCGAAATACCAGAATCCATCTTCTTCAGATATTTTTATATTGCGTGGTGAAACATACTGTAGTATTAAATCAATCAAATAAAAGATATTATTACGTAATTGATTTGATTTTGGAAAACGGAATTTTACAAACTTTTGATGATGACTTCTTGGTTTATCGGATAAAACATATGATGGCTCATACCCCATAATTATTGCATCTTCTAGTGTCATATTATTTCCAAATTCATCAAGAAGTACAATATCTCCACGCTTTGGAATGGATATAATGCGTGCTAATTTATTACCCTGCATAAATTTTTGGAACAATACTACATTATGTTTTTGTGAGAATGTATAGAGGGCATTTGTCTGATCTAATTGTTGCACCAATCCGTGAATTTCTTCCTCTTTTACAAATTTCGTTTCACGATTACGATGTTTCTGTATAGTACAATTCAAATCCCCATCTTCTATCCACTTTTCAAGTTGATACATACTCACATTATAATCTTTGGTTGCCTGATATAAGGTAATTCCTTCTGTTTCACGTTCTTCTTTCAATTTTTCTATATCTTCTCGCTTAAATAAAAAACTGCCATCTAAACGCCAGGTATTTCTATTAATTGGATTTAATTGACCTTTCTTCATAAGAGTATTGAAAATGAAGCCACTAATTTCTAAATAAGCCTTTACTTCATTCGTATTCATATTCATTTCTTGCATTTCAAACATTATCTTTCCTCCTACGAGTAAACTGCTTTTATGTGGAATGCATAATATTATTATGTAAAGTTAAATTAATAAAATATGTGATTTAAATTAATTATAACACAATTAACACTTAAATTATTTTTAAAAATATATAAAAGATAAATATATTTTCTAATTAAATTACCTTTTATAAGATAAGAAATCATATGAAAGGTAATGTTAAATAAAAATTAATCTATAACCATAGAAAATGTGAGATTTTCTATAGTTATTATCCATTTACTAATAATTAAAGTTTAATTTCTTTATATAACTAGTTTTACATGAATATAGGTTATAATGTTATTAGATTATAATTCCGTTAGGAGTTGATATATAATGAAATTTGAAATGAATACACTACATAAAGATAGTTCATTAAAAGTTATTGAAAAACAAAAACAAGAATTTGCAAATATAATTGCAATATGGAATCGTGATTATATAAATGAAGCTGAATTTAAAAAGGAAAATAACGAAAGAGAAGATTCATATACATATGAGGGGTTTTCAGATGAGGAAATATTGTACTACTACTTAAATCGGCAAACACATTTTGACCAAGAAAAACGTATAAAGAATGCATCCAGGACTCTATATGCACGTGATCTAAGCCAGTTCTATTTTTTCATCAAACAAAGCACAGAATTTCTACAGCAAGATGTAAGAGATTATGTAATTGGCCAAGTTTGGAGGAACTTAAGAAAACGACATATCCGAAACTATCAAAAGTGGTTATCCCAGGAGGCAATCTCCTATCAATCAAAAGAAAAGTACAAAGCATCTACGATTAGTAGAAAACTTGGTGTAATCCGCTCTTACTTGAAATGGTTGTATGAAATTCAATATATCCAGGAACCTCTTCATGTAGAGATTCTAAGTACGACCGTTAATAAACAACATAAACCAAAACGCGAGTTATCATATGAGGAAGTGAAGCATTTGCTTCATTACTATAAGGACAATGAAATCAATTACGCTTTATTATCGCTCCTGGCTACTACGGGATTACGTGTTGCAGAAGTCGCTCATGCCAAATGGAAAGATCTTGAGTATGACGCTATACGTGGACGTTACTATTTAACAGTTGATACAAAGGGAGATAATGAACGGATTGTTTCTATTAATAAGGATATTTTTAATCGTATTGTTGCATTTCGAATCCGGAGAAGGTTACCTGTAAACATTGGGAATAAAAATGGTGGGACTATATTTCAAACAAAGAACCATACTGCTTATAGAGAGAATTACTTGTCACAATATATTTCTAAAATTATTAAGGATACCAAGTTACCTTTTACAGAGAATATACGAATTACCCCTCACTTCTTTAGACATTTTTATGTACAGTACTTATATGATTACAAGGGGCTAGCGCCTCATGTCATAGCAGCTGCAGTTGGCCATAAAAATGATAGAACTACAAAAGAAAATTACTTGAAGCAAAGACTTACTAAGGATAATGATGTAGGAAAATTAATTGGTGATGATGAATTTTAATATGTAATTAATATATAATAAATTCGAAATAGGACAAGGTGAAACGAACATTCAGTTTCACCTTGTCCGTTTGAATTGCTTTAAATATTTACACTGCATAGACTTCAATTTTTGTAGGATTAGAAAAACGGCGTTCTAATTCTTTTTTGATTTTTTCAATAGCAAAGAACGCTGAAGATGCATATACAGTAATCACTTTTTTTATAAAAGTATTACCTGTTATCAAAATGTATCTTACTGAATATGATGAAATCATACTCTCACCCTTTCATATATCTATTGTGTTTAAGATATATGCCGATAGGTGTGGATATATTCTCAAAAAATATAAAGTGATATTGTAAGCAGAATGAAAAATAACAAAAAGTTGATTTAGAAAAAGCACTGCCAAAGTCTTCAGCAATGCTTTTCGATTAGAAGTACTACGATAATGAACGTCTACTTTCTTCTATACGTTTGCTCATGAATAGAATACAAATTTGTATTTAACATAGTTTCTGTATGTTCTTATATATTTACTTTAATTTCAAGATACGTTCTATTTCCTCCACACTTAACTTACTTGCTTTTGCAATAGTTTCAAGCGGTACGCCAATTTCATGCATCCCTCGAATCATTTGCATCTTACCTTGCTCAATGCCTTTTTCTATACCCTCTTGTTCTGCATGTGCTAGCTTAGCTTGTTCATCTAGAAGTAATTTCTCTCGAGCTTCATATGCTGTTCGGAAAGAAGAATCATGGCTCATATTTTCCCATTTATTTATTGCCTTTTGTAAAATTGGATCTTGATTCATCGCAATCTCCTCCAATGTTTGAGTTAAATGTTCGTCTTCATGTGCTGGTAATAATAACATCCAACGAACAAATGTATTTTCCCACGGGTTTACTTTTTCTTCACGCCATTGTTTTACCAATTTCGGTATCTCTACAAAATGAATTTCAATGTCGTCACTTAATAGTTGCTGCATTTTTGTATTCCATAATTGTCCGATGGTATGAAATGCGTCATCCTGAGAAAACAAAATAAAGTCTAATAAGTTAATGGTAATTGTTTTCCGAAGTGAACGATATGGCATCCCTTCTTGCATTTGGGATGTATAAAGTTTGCTCCAATAATATAAAGATCGCTTCACCATATCATGTGTATTCCGAAGCTGAATTTCGATATTTACTTGCGTCCCATTATCTAGTGTTGCTAATAGGTCTAAAATCGATAACTTATCATCCTCATAAGATTTATGGAGATGTGGATCTTCTAGTTGTAGCGTTGTAATAGGTGTATCTAAAGATTCCTCTAGAATTGCATTTAAGAAACCTGTTAGAATTTCCTCATTTCCTTTCGTCCCAAATAACTGTTTAAAAGCAAAATCAATGCGTAAATTTACTAATTTAGTGGACATGGATTTCCTCTCCCTGTCTATATCATCTCTTGTTCTTATTGTACATAAAAAAAGGTAGAACATGCAAACAGGCTCTTATGCTATCGCACAAAAGAGCTTGCCAGAATCCATAAAAAATTGGTGATTCTGGTGCAAAATATACACAAAAATATGAGAGTAATTACAAACGTTCAATCTTTACAGGGTATAAAAATACGAATTTTTATATTGATTTCCGAACAACTCATTTTTATGAGAATATAACATTCATGTTGGATTATCGACGTAATCATTTTTGCACCAGAACCCAAAATACAGAAATCCAGGTACAGAAAAAGTATACATATTATTGTTAGCGTGAGGTAGAGAATGAAATGATTCTGTTATTCACCTTGGCCGAGCGTCTTTAAAACCAATGAAAGACTTTTGTAACATTTTTGAAAGACTTTTGAAAGATATTTAAAGTAAGATAAGCTTATCGCTAATGTATATGCAAAACACTCTATATTTTATTTTTCTAATACAAGATGTGTTAGAAAAATAAAATTGATCAAACCAAGCTTCCCCAAAGCTTCTTTGAAATAAACAAAACCCACAGAAAACATTCTTGTTCTCTGTGGGTTTTGTTTATTTTATTTTTGCACCAGAACCATCAATTTAAACAATAAATAACACCATCTCCATTTTGTAAATATTTTGAAGGACTCACAAAATAAAATTATTATCTCTCCACAGCTATCTATGAGAAGTTCGCTCGTTTTTTCGTTTTGGGGAACCATCGATTTCTAGGCTTGATGACGATGTGGCGAGACTCCTTAATATAACACCAATTATCAGTAGTCGTATCTAGAAACCTAAAAAAGTCCATTTAGAAGATCTAAAGGGACTTTTCAGTCATATAATCCTATCTATAGTTAAATAAATAAGATTGAATAAATCTAATTTTACTTGTTCTATTTAATAAATTGTTTCGGTATTTCTTTAACGTGCTTATCATCATCACGCCAATCATAAGTTCCTTTCTGTGAAATATCTAAAGTTTGATCGCCAATTCTAACACTATTCTTATTTACCCATTCAATATATGGATCCGTATCTGGATAGTTCCAATATATATTTTCCACTGAATCTGTATCAAGGTTAACTAATTCACCTCTAACAGCATCCGCACTTAATGATCCTGCATTATGAAAATAAGTCTTAATGAGATATTTTCCATCTGGAGATTGCACTGTTCGAATTAATTCGCCTTTCGGGACACCTTGCAAACTAAATAATTTCCAGTATCCAAATCCAATTATAATTATGAACATAGAAAGTATGGCTATTAATACTTTTCTTTTTGTTCTTTTAATTTTACCTTTTGTATTTACATTACTCATTCATTTAACACCACCCCATAGAATATAAATCATATTATATCATTTAATAAATGGTATATATATCAAAAAATACATATTTTACCTTCAAATTAACAAATCAAGAACATAAGTATATTCTCGATAAAAATAAGAAATTCCTTTTATATAACGTATTTTTACCAAGTTAACATAACCTCACTTATCAGTAGTCCATGTATCTAAAAATCTCAAAAAGTCTCTTCAGATCTTCTGAAGAGACTTTTTACTCATAAAACTATTAGAAAAGTTACTTAAGAGATTTTTTCCAATTTGAATAATAATAAATGAACTGAATTAATAAAGTTATTACTGCAATGCCAGTAAAGGTTACAAAATAAGTTAATCCCAAATCTAATAAATATATTACTATTAGCGTGTTAACTACAAGAGGAATTGAAGCTAAAACATTATAAAAACGTTTTTTATAAAAAAGATGATCTTTTTCATTTATATAATTATCGACCATAAAAATCCTCCTTTTTATTTTCTAAGCTTCATGTATATTCATATTAATGAAACACCTGAATTTTACCACATCATGAGGTCTTATTAACATAATTCTCGTTATTGGAAGTTATTTTGTATAGCATTCTCATTCGATGTTTTTAAAAGCTTTGGAAATAACATATAAATCAGGTTCCAGAATAAACATCCCAATAATGTTCCAACAGTGTTCAATATTACATCGTCTATATCTGATGAGCGTCCTGACGGAAAGGCATATTGGGTAAATTCAATTAGCAGAGAAAATACAAATCCTATCATTGTCACTTGGTAAATAGAAAGTTTTGTGTGTTTTTTCCATAATAAGGCGAAGCCGAATGGCATAAATAGGATTATGTTAAACAATATATTTTTGATAGGAACCATAATATCGACATAATTGGTCATTAACTTATACATACCAATAAAAGGGATTAAATTTACTGTTCTAATTCCTATCCCTGTATGTCTTGGTGTAACAGTAATCAGTAAAATGGCAATTATCGAGAGAGGAAAAATTATGTTCATAATAATTGTGTTTTTATGTGCAACTGTTTCATTCCCTTTCTTTTTTACTAATACAATTGCAATTGTACATACAATAACGGTTGCAATTAAAAATAGGGGAACTACATGTTCAAAAGATCTCCATAACTGTGTCATATTTTCCCATCCTTTTTGTTTATTTTAACATGTTCAAATAGATAAAAGTATATTGTATATCATATTCATGTGAGGTTAACATAACGTACAATCGCGGAAGTTGAATTTTATCATATTCTTTTGTTAACCACGATTATTTCTTATTAAAAACAAAAAAACATGAACAATTTTACCAATGTTCTCGATCACAATAATCATCACAAGGACAACAAATAAAGAAACATTTGCAACAACAGACTTTTTTACATTTTGGTTTACAACGCTTACGCTTTTTACACTTTCGACAATCACAATCATTTTTAAAGTTATCTCTAGTTTAATACATGGGGGTTCGCACTCACACCCAAAAAAAAGGAGGATTCTTTTTTAAAGGTTTTAATATTACTTGTGAGTGGCTTATTTTTTTGGTTCTTATGGTATTCGTAGATATTTAAACCTTTTTACAGGTGTTTTAAGAGTTTCTGAGTGTTTGTGATAACGATTACTACTTTTGGGAATGGATTTAACAAGATTTGTTTACAGAACACCTGTATATCTTGCTGAAAATAAGTTTACGGAATATATTTTAAAGTTTTTTTACAAGTAGTTCAAAAAAGAATGAATCGTTGCTATTCCCCATTTTCAGAAAATTTGATATAATATTTTCATGAATGGAATATTTTACATTTTGGGAGGATGGAATGGAGAAAAAAACAGATTTTTCGTTGTCACTTTTGTTTTTTTGGATTAAAGGGTTTGTTTCAGTTGATTCCAGATTTGTAAAAGTATCAACAGGAAACACTATATTAGGGTTTATTCCTGCTGGAAAAGATAATCAAAGCATTCCTTTGAAAAATATTAGTTCTTCAATGATTTCTTCTCAGTATAGAATAAAACCTATTATATTAGGATTGATTATTCTTCTTTTTTCCTTTAATACCATAGGAAATAACTTTGTATTCGGACTCATTTTACTATTAATTGGAATTGGTATTTTAGGTAGTGGTATGCAAAATGTATTGATTATTCAAAGGGCAGGATCAGATTATATTATTTCAGTACCATTCTTTGAAAAAGCTAAATTGGCAATTATTCAAGACTATATTGCTGAAGCATTAGCTTATGATACAGATAAAACTGATTTAAATTTATTTTTTAATAGAAAATAAAAAAGACGATAGGATTTCCTATCGTCTTTTTGGGGATTTAAACCAGGCTAAGCAAAAAATACAATAAGCCGTCCATTTGGGCTAATTATCGTTATTGGAAGTTAATGTAATACTCTTGTTCAAGATAACTTTTCAATCAAATTTTTCAATTTAGAATTCTGTATAAAGAGCATAGTCTAAAATAGATTGATATACGCTATGCCATTCATGATGATGAACTGTGATTTCATTTGGATTAATTAATTTCCTATGGGCTGATTCATGCTCACCTTCAAAAGTATGGAATTTTTTAATATCCATTCGGTAGAACACTTGATAACCAACTTTAGGATATTTACTTTTTTTATTCCATTTTGGATTCTCGTTGTGATCAACTATTATGTATCCAATAAGATTACATTTACCTTCAACATAGCCCTCTTCCATTGCTTCACGTTTAAAGCACTCTTCAGGAGTTTCATTTAATTCAATGTGACCACCAGGAAAATCCCATCCTCTATGATTCAAATCGACTAATAATATCTTGCTATCATAAAAGCAAAGTCCATGAACACTTGTTATTAGGTCTTGTGGCGGTAGTTGATTATCCTGTTTCCAGGTTAATTTTATTTTTGCTTCTTCCCAATTTACATAAGCCGTTGTCATATAATACCCCCCTTTTCCTAATTGTACCATTTATAAGAAGTAATTTATTGTGAGTATTTGATTGTATATTACATACATGTGAGGTTAACATAACGTCTCATTATCAGTAGTCAACGATGCATAAAATTTTCGTTCTGGGGTAATTAAAAATCTAGCTTGATGGCGATGTGGCGGTACCCCAACATATAGTTAAATGTAGACTATTTCTGTGGTGTTTCATCTTTTATTAATTATTACGGTACGTGAAATTATAATGTTAAGCCTAAAAAAGCCCCTTGAAAGGAGCCTCTTATTTTACAAGGTATTGTTCTATTTCTTTTATTAATAATTCTGCACCTTCTGGACTTAATGAGATCTTACCATTTGCTAATGATATGTTACGATTTGATACTTCTCCTGTTAATGCACAAACACCACCAGGCTGATACTTCTGTAAAACAATGTCTTCACCTTCTACAAAGATCTCTAATGGCGATTTTTCTCTAATACCAAGCGTATTTCTAAGTTCCTTTGGAATTACTACACGCCCTAATTCATCTACTTTTCTAGTTACTCCGGTTGCTTTCATCTAGCATCTTTCCCCATTTCATTTATCAATTTGTACCCAAATTATTCTTTACTATTGTAACAGGCTTTCACCATACACGAGAAACATAATGATCCAAAAACTAACGATCATAACAAGAATTTCTTTAAGAGGTACAGACACATGACCATCAACCTAAAGAATCAAAATCCCCCATAACGAAAATATTGCGATTGAAGGCAACAAAATGAAATTATCTAAACTTGCCCTTGTTCGCTTTGCCAAAAGTCTTGAAGTAGAAAGGAGTATTTTAAATGCAACGATTCGGCGCAACCCGAGGTTAGTTTAATGAGTTAAAAGTCGGTGAACAGTTTGACTTGGAACAGGTCAATGTAAAAGTAAACCGCCTTTTAAGCGTTTTTTCTTTACTTAAAAGTGTATGCTGACGCTCCAATTAGATGAGTATGATATATTTGAAAATGCGCCAATATACTTGTGACCAAGTAAAAAAGCGCCCTGTAAACAGGGCGCTTCGGACATATATTAGGTTTTAATTAATGACTAATATTAGCATTTGGATGTAATGTTGTTCCTCCAATTGAAACTTTAATTTCATTTGTTAATGGAACATTTTGTTCATTAATAATTGTTCTCCACCATTCCCATGCAAGACCTGTACATTCTCTTGCTACGACTTTTACATTTTTTGAATTCGGTGGAAGTGGTATGACTGTATTGAAATGAGCAGTTCTGTCTCTGCCGTTTCCTTCCCAAGTTTTATGGGTTAGCACTTCTTTTCCATTTTGATCATATGAGAATTCATCCCAAGATACATCAAATTGAGCAACATATCCACCAGTATGATCAAGCGTCATTTTAGCACTAGAATACTCTGTAGTTGAAGTCTCAATATAATCTGTATTGTTATGAACAGCAGCAGTTGCGTTATCTTTTAAGAAAGTGCTTGTATATGAAATTGGGTATGCTGGATTTTTAGAACTTAATTCTGCATTATCTTTAATGATATTTCGGATTTCATTAAAATCTTTTGTAACAACCTTGTTATGCTCTTTTGCATCTCCGCCTAATACTACAGCGGTAAAGGTACTGTCTTCAAAAATATCTTTGTACTGTCCACTCGCTTCAACGCCTTGCCCCTTAATTAAGGCTTTAAAAGCAGTTTGTACATCTTTGCTCTTAGATGATGTTTCTAATTTCACATAAACTGTTCTACCATAAGCTACATTTGATACCATAACAGGCGGAGCCGCATTACTTACCCCTTTACGAGTTAGCTCATCAAAAGTAACGCTATTATCAAAAAGATCTGATGGATTGTTAGGTAGTTCAGCACTTACGGTATAAAATATTTGCTTATATGCCGCAACCATCACTTTTTTCTCTCCATTTGCAACCGCATTAAAATCAATATTCAGTGAATTATCAAGATATTTAGCGTTAACATTT